>JAAYCF010000300.1 GCA_012744415.1 Thermotogaceae bacterium | reverse complement strand
GTTCGCTTCCTTGAGGGATAGCGGCCTTCCCTCTTTGATATCGCTCGCCGGTATCTCTCTCCCGATCGTCGATTCTTTCGTTTCTACCAAGGAAGCGCGATGCGATGCGGAACGATCAAACAAGCCTTCAGCAGGTTTTTTTAAGCTTTCCTGGGACTTATCGGTATCCGATAAGATCCCTTCTTTGGGAACCGCAGACTGGCTTACCCCTTCCCTTTCTTTTATTGCCGAAAGCGTTTGCGAAACGGCTTCGCCTTTCGTCGTAATGAGATCTTTCGAGAGGGTTTCGATTTGCCTTTTCCCTTCGCCAAACGAAAAAAGCGCTTCTTTCAGCGACACCAAAACTTTTTCCGTGGATTCGAAGGATGCGGTCGCCTCCGGGAATGCTTGATGGACTTCAGGCCGGATTTGGTTTTCGAAAAAAGCCGAAAAACTCTTGAGAAAGGTTTGTTCCCCGAAATATATCGATTTCCCCGCTTCCCGTGAAAGCGAGCCGATCACCTGTACCCAACGCGCCCCGACTTCGGGCTTTATCTTGTCGGATAAAGCTGAGAGTCCGGGCCGGGAAAGCATCTCACGCCAAATTTGCGCGGCCGCCTGAGATTCTTCTTTAGGCGTCACAGGTGTTTTAACCGGAATCGCTGCTTCCTCGTTGGCGACTCCCGGTTTTCTTAGTATTTTCAGGATCGTCTCCAGAAGTTGACGATCTTCTTTCCCGATCACGGTCGTTTCAGAAGTGAGCAAATCCACGATCTTTCGCGCCAAAGGCGAGAGATAGCCAATTCCTGCCGATGATCCCTGCGAATATCCTTTCGAAGAGGTTTTCGGTTCCTCCGTTTTTGGTTCAGAATGCTCGGATGGGTTTGTTTCGGACCGAGGCGAAATGACGGAGCCGCTATTTCCCGAAACGAGCGGAATCCGAAGCGGAATATTGTCGACCAACTTCTCTTTGCGATCGTAGAAATCTCTCATCTGGTGAGGTTCTGCCAGGATTTCTTTCAACGCTTTCACGATACGTGTCATCAGCGCGACCGTCTCATCTTCTCCTTCTAATGGAATCCAAAAGGCCCCTTGCGCCTTCGGAACGGCCGATTTCGATTCTACCTGGCGCCCCGATTCCGGTGTTGTCGCTGCCGGTTCCCCCGCTTCTTTTGTTCCGTAGGCCGGCGGCGATTCGGGGGGCAAACCGGGTTTCCCCGGAACGGTTTCGACAGGTGCGGAGAAATGGGGAACGGCCTTTGTTTGGAGAGGTGGAACGGGGTGAGAATCATTTTGAGAAGCGCGCTCTCTTGAACGGGTATTTTCTTCGAATGGAGAAGAAAGAAGCGGCGGAGGCATCCGCAAACGAGAAAAAACCGATTCCTTTTCTCCGGCGGCTAATGAGGCGAGCGGTTTTTTGGCGCTTTCGCTCGTTTTCATAAAGGTATTATTCTCTCCTGTAGCGGGTTTTAAATCTTGCGGGAGGGGAGTCGGCGCTACCAAAGAAGGTTTTATTTCGGGTACGTCCCGAGTTAAAGACTGTGCTTGGAAAAACCGATTCGAAGCCACTTCACCGGGCTTCTCTTCCGATTGGGCGAATAAAGGGGCCGTACCCTCTTGACTGGATTGATTGGCAGATACTGAAGCGGCTCTAAGCTCCACCTGCGCTTTCTTAACAAAGGGATCGACCAAAACTGTTTTCACGATCTCTTCTTTGATTTTTTGAGGCAGGTCCTGCCACGCCTTCCCCATATTTTTGGCGCGCAGTGCCAACTCAACAATGGATGCCCGCAGCTCGTCTGTTTTTACAGAGAAGTAAGCGTTTCGATTGTTTTCGGACGTTTCTAGAGCTTTGTCGGTCAAGACCTCCTGAAGGAGAGAGTTTACCATTCCGTTCAATTCCCCAATGATGCGCGAAAAACCGATCTTGTCTGCGTCGGTGAAGCCCTCGACGATTCGAGCGGTATTTTCGTCCAAGGGAAACGGGAAAGTAACGGAAAAAATATCCAACAGCTTTGCCGTTACCGGATCAGCTCGCTCTTGACCCGGCCGCGGCGCGCGCGCGGTATCTTCTCCGAAGAAAACCTGCACAAGATCCCCGGGCACGATCTTCCCGGCGCCTCGCGCCTCTACTTTCACGACTTTATCTCCGACTAAAATTTCGAGCGTATTGTCTTGACGGGAAATAACCTTTCCGGTCATCCCCTCCGCGGTTCCCGGCCTTTCTCCTTTGAAAACCTGGTTGATCTGTATTCCCGAAATATTCATCTCTTCACCAATCTTTCGGCGAAAGGAAGTTCCTTTGTTCCTTAACCCGCCCTTCTTTTATCGACCGACCGATTTATTTTTTCAAGGCGTCAGGGCCGGTTCGGAGAAGAAACGGGTGAGGACATCCAATATCTCCCGGAGGCGCGTTTCGCGCTTCGCTAAAAAGAGGTATCCGATCAGTGTCTCGAAGCCGGTGCTGTTACGGTATGAGGCATCGTTGCCCCGTTTTTTGGCCCCTTTAGAATTTCGGCCCCGTTTTACAACGGTTCGCTCCTCTTCGGTCAAGCGGTCTAACAGGAAATACAGGAACTGGTCTTGGCCTTTCGCGCTTTTCCATAAAGAAGCGACGCGATTGGCTTTTGACACGTCTTTTCTCCCATCTCCTATCGAAAGCATTACGCAGTGCAGATTATACACGGCGTCTCCGACGTAGGCCAACACATCCACCGGGATTTCGTGGATCGGGGCGGTGCATCTCAAGGACTCTATAAAGTCAGGATCAATCGGACTCATAAAGGATACGGACAAGCGTTGATTCTCCTTATGGAACTGATCTTTTTCTAAAGGAAGCGAAACGCTTCCTTATTCTCTTACCGGTTCGTTCAGAGCGCCCAGTTCTTTGGTTATTTTTTCGACACTTCGACAGTATAAAAACGCGTCTTCCTTGGATATCTTCTTTTGTTTGACCGCATCCACTAGAGCGTAGTCAAAAGAGATCATACCGTATTTCTTTCCCGTATCCATCAGACTTTCTATCTGGTGGAGTTTACCTTCGCGGATGAGATTGCGGATCGCGTCGGTCACCATCATGATTTCCAACACCGGGGCGAATCCGTTTCCGCTCACCAGACGCACCAACCGTTGATAGATAACCGCAATCAAGGAGTTGGCAAGTTGGAGGCCGATCTGCTTCTGCTGGTGCGCAGGAAAAACGTCGATAACCCTTTCAGGAGCCGTCGGAGCTGAGTTGGTATGGATCGTGGCTAATACCAAGTGACCTGTCTCCGCCGCGGTCAATGCGAGCTCCATCGTATCCAGATCTCGCATTTCACCGACGAGTATCACATCCGGGTCCTGCCGCAAAGCGTATTTTAAGCCGTCGGCAAAGGACATCGTATCCAACCCGAGCTCTCTTTGATGGATCACGGACTTTTTATTTTCGAAAACGTACTCCACGGGATCTTCAATCGTAAGAATATGCAGAGGCTTTGTTTCGTTGACGTGTTCAATCATCGCCGCGATGGTCGTGGACTTCCCGCTTCCGGTTGGTCCTGAGACCAGAATCATCCCGCGATCCCGTTCCGCCAGCTCACGTAATAGGATCGGAACGTTCAGGTCTTCCAGCTTGCGGATCTTTTTAGTGATGATACGAAAAGCGGCAGCGTAGTTGCGCCGTTCGAAGTAGACATTCGCCCGGATACGGATCAAATCCTTCACGCCAAAGGAAAAATCAATCTCTTTCTTGTTTGAAGGCGGTACAAATCCGATCTGTCCGAACAAGATTTCGAGACTTTTCTGCAGATCATTGGAAGAAAACGGTTCCACTTCTTTCAAACGCTTCAGCTCTCCGAACACGCGAAAAACCGGATTTTCATTCGTGCATAGATGAACGTCCGAGGCGTTCATCTGATAGGCGTGTAAAATAAGCTTTGATATATCGATCACTGCCATGGCACTCACCTCTTGCCTGTAATTTTTACTCCGTCGGCCAATCCTTTGACAAGGATTAAACCTTCGTTTACCGCGCCTTCTCCTTCTGAAACCGGAATGGTCTCGACCGATATCCAACTGCCGTCTTCTCTTTGCACCTTTCCGTTAACCAGGAACCCCGACGGGATCCACGCCAAATCGTTCGTTTGATAGTCTACGGAGAGGGAACAGATCTCTTCCTTCGAGGGAATACTCCCATCGAAACGCGCGCCGGAGATGGAGAGGCACCATTGATTGTCACGGAAAACATAATTCACGTCTGTTAATAATACGGATAACCCCAGCCGCGGAAAGGTCAATGTGATCGCGCCCGGCATTTCCATCCCGCTCATTAATTTCAGCCGCTCCTGCAGGGTTTTATCGATCGGTATCAAAAAGGTGAAGTCTTCCGGTATCAACTCGAACAGCACGGTTCCTTTGTTCACAAAAGTATTTTCGATCGCCGAAGCGCGAATAATATAGCCCTTGATCGGACTCAGCGCGATCGTGTTTTTCAAATCGTTCAAAGCAAGCTGCGTCGCGATCTCTTTCTCTTTCTGAACGGCGGCACCATCCTGTAGAAGAGAACGCGCGTAATCCGCTTGGGCTTTCTGGTAGCTGTAATCTTCTTGTATTTTCTCAAACACGGCTAAAGGGTCACCGACGGAGACTTTTTCGAAAATCTTTTTCGGAACCTCCGTCACGAAATCATCTTTCGCGCTGTAGATAGGGATGATCGGGTCGGGAAAGCCGGCAAGCAACGTCTCTTCCGTTTTAACTGAGGAATGAGTCGTCACGGTAATTGTTATTCGCCGATTTTGAAAAACGACGGTTAAAAAAACGAGCAGAACAACGACGATACCTGCTACAATCGTTATTTTTCTCAATCCCACACCCGAATCCCCTGCAGGTACATCAGAACTTAAAAACCCGTACGCTTTCGGAGAGGTTCTTCGACATCTCTACCAATTGGAAAGAGAGAGCCGAAAATTCTTCGACAGCCTTCGAGCTATCGATAAACGATTCGTTCATACTGTTAATCTGTTCAAAGAGAATTTTAAATCGTTCGACGATGGCGTCCGCCTGATCGGAAACCCCGATAACCTGTTCATTTTGGGTGCCGATGTTTTGCAGGGTCTGAACCATCGCGCGATTCGCTTCTTTAAAGGAACCGACCATCTCCTGTATCACGTGGCCGATCGAAGAGATTTCTGCCACCATCGAGCTCACCTTTTGGTTGCTGGAAGCAGAGGAGTCGACTACATGATCGATCATATCTGATATGGTCGCCAATTTTTCTCGTATTTCTTTGGAAGTCGCGTTCGCCGCTTCAGCCAACTTTTTTACTTCCTCGGCGACAACGGCAAATCCTCTTCCTGATTCTCCTGCCCGAGCCGCTTCGATAGCGGCATTTAGAGCCAGCAGATTGGTTTGTTCGGCGATGGTCAGGATCTTGTCGACGAAGGTTTCTATCTCACCCGTAATCGACCTTAAGTTCTCTATGCTCGAGATGTTTCCGGCAACCTCTTCCCCAATGCTTTCGGCTTTGACCGTCGTCGCCAGAATTGCCTCCTGTTTCCTTTCCGTTTCTTCGACACGCTGGTTCACCGTCGCAATCAGTTTCTGAACATCGGACAGCAACCGTTCGCTGTCACGCGTTAAATCGGCGGTATTGGTGGAGACGGCTTGCAGGTTCGCTTGGGACTCTTGGATCACATGGTTGATCTCTCCGATTTTCGAACTGATTTCTCCTGAGATTTCTCGGTTTTTATTGACCGAGAGGAGTATCTTTTCGGAGCCTCCTTCCAAATCGTCCGATACCGTCTTCGTTTTTTGAAGCGTGTTCCGAATGGTTTGCACCATTTTTTTCAAAGAGTTTTCCAAAAAACCGATTTCGTTGTTCTTCTGTTTCTCTGGAAAAACGATCCCCAGCTCTAACAGCGAAAGTTTCTGCGAGAGACGCGAAAGCTTCGTTACGGGACGCAATGTGCCTAAATACAGGAAAACCAGGACGACGATCACCACGGTGATCGCGCCCAGCGTGAGCAGGAGAATGATCCGCATTTGGGAGTTCACCTTGTCCGAAAGAGCCTGATTGTCGTTTTGGGTTCTCTTTGTCAGCTCCAGCAGTTCCGCCCGTGCATCGTCCGCATTTCTGGACAGAACCGTATCCAGTCGTTCCATCATCGGAGATAATTTCGTATTGATAAGCTCGAGGGATTGTCTCTCATAGTCGAAAACTTTCGTCTGGTAGGCGGTCGACTCTTTCAGGGCATTCGTGTAAGCTTGGGACGCTTTCGCGGCGTTTTGATTCAGAAGCAGATACGCCTCCGCTTTTTCTGAGAACAAAGAGAGGGATTTTTTAATCGTCAGCGCCTCCAGCAATTTGATCATAAAATATCCGATCGCCGTCTGGCTATCCACATCTGCCGAAATCTTCGATACGTCTTCCTGCAACAGCGCGTAAAAGTCTTCTCGTTGGGCGGC
>JAAYCF010000299.1 GCA_012744415.1 Thermotogaceae bacterium | reverse complement strand
GTCTTCTCATCAAACCTCATCGTTAGAAAAAGAGAAACCCATGCCCTTTTTTTGGAGCGCCCGACTTTAGTCGGGCATATTCTTTCAAGCGGTTCGGCGTAAGGAGAAAAACTAACGAGGATGATCGAAAGCGTTATCGACCAACATTCTTCGTAACCCCATCGTTGGCGATAGATAGAACCATGCCCGACTAAAGTCGGGCGCTCCATTACCGGCGCGATGATCTATCCGAAAAGGAGCGCCAGCTTTTAAGCTGGCACATTTGACTTTCACCCGCGTTACCGGGCCGAAACCCGCCCGGTAGGAAACCGCGATCAACATGGTCGAATGCGATCGCTTTGTCGCGAAAAAACCGAAAGATAATGATAGAGGAGCCAGCCTAAAGAGCTGGCGCTCCAAAACAGAAAGCCAAAAAACGACGATAATAGCAGCGGTATCGCAGAGTCGCGAAATAATACTCCGCTTACCGCGCGATAACCCTAAACCAAAGGCTAAACTAAAACCTTGCAAAAGGTAAAAAGGTAAAAATCCAAAAGTTAAAAAACCGTCCTAACGACGCGAAAACCGAGGTCGCTGCCGCTGCTCGCCGGCGCGCTGCTGTACCGAAACGCCGCGCGGCAGAACGGCTCGTTGTAGTCCCAGCCGCCGCCCCGATACACCCGGCGGGCGCCGCTGCTGGGTCCCGTCGGGTTCGTCTGTGTCGTCGAAGCGTAATCCCCGTACCAGTCGTGGCACCATTCAACCACGTTCCCGCTCATGTCGTATAGCCCCAGTTCGTTCCCTTTCTTTTCCCCTACCGGGTGCGTTTGTTCGTCAGAATTGTCGTCATACCATCCCACTTCGTTCAGGTCATCGCTTCCCGCATACTTGTACCCTTTTGTGTTCTGTCCCCCTCGCGCCGCGTTTTCCCATTCCGCTTCCGTCGGTAATCGGTATCCTTCTACTTTCATGATATCTGTCGTTCGGTTCCCATTTCTGTCCAGCAGATTCCCGTCGCTGTCATACGCGTTCGCGATCCCTTCTTTTTCGCTCAGCCAGTTGCAGTACCCGATCGCGTCATTCCAAATCATCCAGATCATCGGCCGCCGCCCCCGGCCCCATCCCTCATCGTCCGATTCGCCCCTGCCCGTCGCGGAGCAGAAGGTGTCGTATTCGCGAAAAGTTACTGCGTATTTCCCGATCCAGTAGTCGTAGGTCAGCTTCACCGTGTGCGCCGGACGGCACTCTTCCCGCAAATCTCCGACCTCATCACCCATCTGGAAAGTTTCACCTTTGACTTTCACCAGCACGGAGGTGAGCGACAGAACCGTTTGTAACCGCTCTTTCGTTTCGATCAACCGCCGCTGGAACTCTTCTTTATCGACTTCCCCACGTTCTTCGACGATTTGCCCGAGTATCCATTGCGTATCGTTGAAGGTGAGCTTCCGTTCCCCTTCCCCGTTCCACGGTATCCAATACGTTTCTTCCTTTTTCACGGCGTTCTCCCCTATTTTGAAAGTTTTAGTCCGTTCTTTACCCTTCCCTGATTATATCCGATGCAGGAGGGATTTTGAGCGCTGGCGAAAGAGAAACTTATGCCCGACGAACAGGACAAAGACAAGTAATGTCATGACCACCCCGGCCTGAGACGACGGCCACCCCTCTCTGGAGGGGAATTTCATTTACGGCGCCCGCCTGGGGGGGTAGATTCGACTCACGTTCCAGTTGGTAAAGTGACGCTCTTTTTTCAATCCTCCAGGCGGGAGCGCGTGAAGGCGTCTTCGGGACCGGAGATGGGGATGGGAATGATTTTGGAAAGCGCGTCCATCGATACCTGGCCGAGGTTGCCCATCTGCTCCAACGGTATCGTCACCGCGCGGGCGCCGTTTTCCGCGAGCATGGTGACCCGATCGACAAAGGACAGCGTCGTTTTCAATGTGCCTGTGATCGACATGTCGCCGATGACTCCCACCCCTTTTTTGAGCGTGATTTTGTGAATGGCGGACAACACCGAAACGAAGATGGCGACGGTGATGTCTTCCCCCACTTCGGTTCCGATGAGCGGGGTGATCTGAACCGCGATGTCGTAGTCTTTGAGCGCGGAGCTCGACGGCAGGAATTTGCGCTGGTTCGATCCCAAACACGACAGGGCAGTTCTGAACGCTTCCTTTGCCGACGCGCTGCCCCCGCTGATGTTTTGCTTTCCTGATCCTGGAATGACGATGGTTTCGACCTTCAGCAGGGTCGTCTTCCCATTCCCGACAGAGACCGTGTAGACGACACCGGGCGGGAGCGGGTCCTGCGAGATCAGCGCTTTGCTTCCCCCTTCCCTTACGGAGACATACGTTTCCTTTTTACTCTCTTTGTCGATGTAGGAGAAGTTCGTGTCCCAAAATTCAAGGCCGCCGAGTTTTTTCAACTGTTCTTTGACCCTTCTCCGGCATTCAATCGCGAAAACCAGCGCCTCTTCCACCCCTTCCCTGCAGTATTCGCCGTCAGGGTAGAGCAGTTTTAGAAGGCCCGAGCAGGTTTTACGAACCGCTTTTTCGTCCCGCCGGTTCAACTGGCTTCCGAAGTGGAAGTATCTGTCCGGAACGTTGACGGCCGCGATTCCCCTCAAGGATCGCATCACTTCGGAAAAATAGTCGATAGCGAACCCGAAGTGGCCGGTGAAGTGACTGGCTTTCAGTTTCTCCACTTCCCATCCCGGGAGGTAGGCGTGGATCCTGTCCAGTAAAGCGGTGTCCTGCATCTCGAGGGGAAAAGGTTCGAACAGATGCGACATTTTCAGGAGCGTCTGCACGTCGTCATTGATGTTTCCGTTGAAAACGACACCGGCTTCCGCCACCACTTCGACGTTTCTGGCAAAGGATCCCGCTTCCATATAATCTTTCAAAATCTGCAAGGCTTGCCTGTCCTTAAACTGCAGGCCCGCCACTTCGTCAAAGGCGATGAGGTCCCACTCGCCCACCAGCCCCACCTTTCGCGAAGCGATATTGTAAAAGAGCTGCGCGACCGTGGTGTTTCCGCCGGAAAGAAGGAAGGAATAAGGCGAGATTTCGCGGTAAACGTACGACTTTCCGGTAGCCCTCGGCCCCAGCTCCACCAAATTGAAGTTCCTTTCGACAAGCGGCGCAAGCCGGAGAAGCTGGAAAAATTTCTGCCGGCGGTCCATCTCGTCCGGCTCCAGCCCGATCGAGCGTATAATAAGGCCGATCCATTCGTCCAGCGTGAACTGGCTTCTCCTTTCCACGAACTGGTCGCGGATAAAGTTGCTGAGCTGTATCGGGTGGATCGCCTCCACGACGAAGGGCCTTCCGGGATAGGTGTCATGGTCGTAGACCAGATCGATGATCGCCCACATCCCTCCCTGCAGCATCTTGGGGTGTTCCTTGACCAGCGTGTCTTCGATGACGCCGCTCCGAATGCTGAGGTTTTGAAGGCCCGCGACGTACTCGTTCTTCTGGGTGTCGAGCCAGGCGTCTATTCTGTCGATGACCCGGAACCTTCCGATATCCCGCAACTGCATCTTCACGAGCTCCGCCATATCCGGCCTCAGAAAGTGTTTCCGCAGGATTTCCTCTACGGTGTCCAATCCCTTGATATGCGTCGGGTCCGACAGGTCGGCATAGGCGCCCAACAGATGCTCGAGCACGTAGGTGGGCACGTTGTAGCCGATTTTCAAATCCCGCGACAGGGATTTTTTTATCACATACTCGGGGTATACCCCCACAACTTTTCGGTCCAGGGCGTCTAACTCCACTGTTCTTTCCCCCTATCAAAAGAGCCGTTCCCGGCTGGGCAGGTATTGGCACTTGACGCTATCCAGCAAGGAACCGTCTTCACTGTCTCTCACTTCGATTTTGAACGTGCCTCCGCTTTTCGCCGCAATCCTCAATTTGACCGGGATGGGCGCGCCGACCGGTTGATCCACATCCGTTCTCTCGTTCAGGCATTGGATATAGACGCGCGGCGGGCTCCCAAACATCTGCGTGACGGGATCCAACAACACGTCGAGGACGTCTTTCTGCACGATTTCCAGACGACCTTTATTCGCGATTTTGACATCCCATCGCATCTCATCGGGAAGCGGTGTCAGCGCCAGATGCGGAATGACGACCTCTTGATATGCGATGCCACCGTGGTGGAAAAGCCCTCCGTAGTTTTCAAAGACGCTCCCTTCTCGCGCGTAATGGATATAAGAGCCTTCAATGGACTCATATTTTCCGTTCTCGGGTTTTGCGGTTCCGAGGCTGTACCGGGTCCCGGAGGCATAGCTCCCGCTCCCGTCCTGTTTTTGCGTTTCGCTTCGGACCGGCAGATAGAAACCGTGGTCGCTCGTGATATGAACTGTGTAGCCAGCTTTGAGAAGCGCATCCGTCACCTGCGACAATTTTGCCAGCGTCTGTTCGAAAAATCCGATCATGTTTTCATGGCCCAAAGAATCGATTTCACGCGTCTTAAACACGATCTTTTCCGCATTCGGAAGCTTCGCGTCCAACGCGACAATTTCCACCCCCGGGACCAGCGCCATCAGGTTCTCTTCCCGCTTCGCAACGCTATCCAAAACCCTTCCCGTTTTCCGGTCGGTGATATAAACCCTCTGTCCTTTTTCAATTTTCTCGATCTCGCCGGACGAAAAAAGCGCCGCCATTCCCACAGTCGTCTCCGTGGGCGTGACCGCCGGAAGCGCGATTCTCTCTATCTTTGCCCGGCTTCTCGCTGCCAACTCGCAAGCCAGTTCGAAACGAAAGGCGTCCGCCACGATCGCCGCCCGCTTCCCTTCTTCCCTCAGGACGCGATAGAGCAAACCCGCCTGTTCGGAAGGCGCGCCCGGTTCATAATGGGTGTTCCAGTGGTTGGAAACCATTTTATTAACCCGCGACACTCTCTCCAACGCCCATGCCCGAAGCGGTTCAGGCAAACGCGAGAATCTCAGTTTCCGGTCGAGGGCATCGTAGCGCCACAGGTTGCTTGCGTATACGGACAGGAAGGTATCCAACGAATGGATGCCGGTCAGGTCCGGCTCACTCGCAAGCGGTTCCAATTCCAAAAACTCTTCCCAGAAAATGCCTTTCTCCTGATCCGCCGGCGTCCGCTTCCGGTTTTTCACCCGGTCCGCGGCAAAGGCGAAGACGTCGCTCCCGCTCTCGCCCGCCAACAGCGCGTTGACCCGCTTCTCGAACAACTCGCGTTCAACGGCGATAAACGGATGGTTGGAATCTTGCTCGAAAACCGCGATATGCTCCATCAACTCCTCTTGATGGCTTTTGGCAAACTTGCCGGCGTGGAAAAGCAGGCTCTCGCCATAGGCGTTGGAATCCGCCCACTCTTTGTAAAACTCATAGAGATCGCCGCTTTGTCTCTGCCGATAAGAGGCTTCGAGAATTCTTTCCGCGATCAGCGTCGCCGCCTCTTCAGGAGAGGAAGAGGCCGAAAGCCTGAGGTTGAAAGCGGTGTTCGCGAAATGCTTGAAGAGAAACTCCTTCTCCGCATCGGATAAACCGGCAATGGATGCGCTATCGCGCAACAAGTCCCGAATATCCTCTCTCAACTTCCGGTATATTGACTCTATCCCCTTCTGTTTCAGTTCCCGCCACCAATCTTCCGATCGATCCAGCCCATATTTCACCAGGGAGATGAGAACGTCTTTCTTGTTGTTCTTTCGATCGATTTTTAGCTCCGTCAACAGGTTGATGGCGGAAACCAGCACGCAACTTCCCTTATCCCAATACTCCGCCAAAAAGACAAGATCCTTCTCGGACCGGTTTCCGATAGACACGAGCGTCTTTTTCCCGGTCTGATTCAATAGTTCCGCCTCCAAAAGGACGAAAAACTCCCTGTCCGGGTCTGTCAGTTGCAAGCAGCGCCAGCCTTGCGACTCGAAGTACGAAAGCCGCTCATTCAAGAGCATATCCGAATCCTTCAGCACAACGGGCATTCCGGACGCGACCTTCTCCAACCGCGAAAGTATCAGATTTAGCAAGTACATGAATCGCTCCTTTTTGCTCCTTCTATTGCATTCTTTTCGTACACTTAGATTTGAAAAAGCTTGAAAGCTTGCTCAACTAACTCTCCGGTTCTCTCCGAAATATCGTCGATCGTCCAAGCATCCTTCGACTTCAACGTTTCGTTTAAAAACAATCCGTTTTTATACCCGACACAATTCCCATTTGCGTCTTTCCGATCTCTCTTTTTATCGAACGAGTATGTCGAGAGATATTGATTATACGCAGTTAAAGTAAGGTTTCCCAGTTTATGAACGTACTTTTCCTGAAATTGCTTTGCCTTTTCTTTACTTCCTTGCGCGATTGTCCTAATCCAATCTTCCGGAATGTTATCCCCCTTCGGGAATATATGTTCAATCGTCCAAACGAGATCATTATTGTCGTTTCTTTCCCAAAAATTGGGCTTTTTTTCTTTCGTAGAATGAGATTCTTCAATCTTCGTCAACACGAATCGTGTCGCATCAGGATTGTCGTAAATATCGCCGGAAAGCATCTCTCTAAACCGATCATCGGAAGCGAATCGCCTTTTGTCCGTTAGGTACTCTTTAACCGATTCGGCGCTTAATAGACTTCTGTTACTTTCGCAGAAATCGATCGCGTCGATGAATATTTTGTCTAAATCTCGAGTACTCGGATAATCGGTAATATTTCTTCTAACAAAGTATTTTACCAATAACTCTGCAATTTCCTTAACGAGACCCATATTCTTTTTATGTTCGGAGGAAAGATAGAGCAACAACGTATAGCCGGGGGTTCCTCCGATGTTGCGCAGATCAAAAAGATGCGTTTTTAGCGTATCCCCTTTTACCGAGTCGCAAGAGACCGAAAAATCGCTGTACAGTTTAGATTTTTCTTGTAGCTCGTGTAACAGATTTTCAGGGTCTTTTTCCACCAAATGCTCATAAATTCGGATTAACTTCGACTTCGTCGCCTTGGAAACTCCTTGAAGGTATATCTCTTCTTTGTATTTGAAAGCATTGTAGTATTGCCTCAGAAATCGCTCCTGATCCCGGTATTCTGGAATGCTAACAACAATGGCGTTCCAGCGATCGAACGCGTCACTCGTACTCATCTGCCCCTTGAGGGTCAATTCAGCTAAAAGCTTATTTTTGATAATATCCATAGGGGAAAGCGGGACACCTCTGTTATTAAGGCTTTCGAATAGCATAAACGCGTCCGAATCAGTTGCGACTTCGATTTTTACGATTGACGCGGAGTGTATATTATTGAGAAAGCTCATAATTTTCTCTTTGCTTTCTTCTTTGAGTTTCGTTTGCAGGTACCGAAACGCTTTATAAATTCTTCGATTTCCTGCATTGGCGGGTTTCTCCCTAAACGGTTGGGGAATTCCGTTTTCGGATAAAAGAGAAACGTAATCAATATCGTTGTTATTTTGTTGAGAAGGAGTGACTTTTGGTGTCTTCTTATCATCTGATTTCTGAGTTAGCATGTATTTAAGGTTGCCGACTGCGGTATCCAAATCCTCATCCGGTTTTCGATTTTCTTGTTTTTCCTTATTAAGACATTCATATATCGCAAGATACAGGATGGATGCGGTCAATAATCTCTGTTGCCCATCGATCACTTCAAGCGGTTGGATTCCACAAGCATCTTTACCTTTGTTGATACAGATCATCGACCCGAGAAAGTGATCCTCTTCTTCATACAAGTCGTCGTAGAAGTGATCCCATTCTTCTTTTCCCCACACATACTCTCTTTGATAGGCTGGAACTATATAGTGTATTTTTTCCTCAGGGCTAAACAATGCCGAGAGTTTATAATTATTTGCCGATTGAATCAAAGCTTAACCTCCTACCATTTAACCTTCAGCATCTTATCGACCATCTTTCCGCTGAGGGGGTTGTATTTGAGAAGCCCTTTGTGTTGCAGGGGGGCGATGTTTTTCGCGACGCCATCGTCGGTTTTGGGCTGGTAGCTGCCGTCGAGCAGCGCGTCGAGGGTGTCGGCGAATCGTTCCAGCTCCGCCATCCGCTGGGTCAGCTTCTCCCGATTCTTCTCGTCCGTTTCCGTCGCCAGCGTGTTGTCCAGCGCGCGTTTCACATCGCCGAGGTATTTGGACTTGAGGAGCAGCAGCCGGTCGTAGCTCCAAGCGTGGTGAAGAATGAAGAAGTTGACGTTTCCCTCGTCGGAGACGAGGTGCCAGAGGATCGGCCGGTTTTGGAATCGTTTTGAGTGGTCTTTGAAGAAGTCTTTGAGCAGATACGCTTCCAACCTTTTGCCCAGCAGATTCTCCAATTCGTGGTAGGACTGTCCGATCCCCATCGCCCGCCACTGTTCGATGATCCGGTCACGCAGGGAAGATTCGCCCGTGTCCGCGCCGAGCGACAGGATGCCGTCGGGGTCTTTCCGCAGGATATCGATCGCAAGCGCCTGGATATGCTCGGACAACGCGTCCTGCGCCGCTTCCGGCGGCAGCTCTTCGATCATGGCGATCTCTTGCGCCGCGGTTAGCGGGCTGACCTTGAAAGCGGCGGAAAGCTCTTCGACGATGCCGAAGTCCATACCCGAGATGGCTTCCGATCTGTCGGAGCCTCGGTCGTGGCGATGGTTCAGGTATAAGCGCGCCATCGCGGCCCGTTCCTCGCCGGTGAGCGCGCGCGGGGGATAGGCGCCGACGGGCACGCCTTCGGACGTCAGCACTTCGAGAACGGCGGAAAGGTCTCCGTTTTCCGCTTCGCGGGACGGTCCGGTTTCGGGATTGTCGAGCAGCCCGAGGTGGGCGAGGGCGCCGGTGAGCGTCATCTCGTCGGGCAAAAGGCCGTAGAGCTTGAAAACCAGCTCGTCGTTGAGCGCTTCGTTGAGGAGCAGGCGCGCTTCCAGCTCCGCTTTATACCGGAAAAAGGTTTTCAAAGCGTCGTTCACATTCAGCGGCTTTCCCTCTTCGGTCAGCTTTTCCAACGCCCATGTGAGCGGATCGTGGCGGTAGTCGCGCTCCATGATGTGGAAGGCGTACAGCGCTTTCTTGATCGCGATGCAGTCTTTGGCAATATTCGAGACGGTGATCGGGCCAGCGGGGGCATCGGATCTGGAGAGCGGAGATCCCGGGACGAATGTTCCGAGCAGGTTCGAAAGCCAGTTTCGATCGATGGTTTTGGTTTCGAAGGAAGAGGGGACGGGAATAGGGACTGTTTCCACTTCTCCTACTTGCTTATTTGTTGTAGGATTCTCAACTCTTAAAATTTTACTAAAAACCCTCGAAAGCATAATTCCTATTAATATTTTTAAAGGGATTTTTTCGGAGAAAGTACAACTTACTGCGGAATCAAATATGTGGTTCTCCGGAAACATACGTACAGAAGGTACTCCGGATGTAACTCTTTGAATAGTCAACCCCTCTTTGAAGTAGTAGGATTCATTTCTTATTACGGAACCGGAAAAATCTTTTAATTCTTTCCCGTCCTCTTCCCAGTCAACGACCCACCAGAGATTGCCGTACCATTTGTTGTAAGGGCCGCCTTTCGCGTAAGGCGCCCATTTTCTCCGATCATCGGAATAATCGACGGAAATTTCCTGTCCCGGCACTTCCCACCAAAACCGAAGGAAGCGGTCGTTGTCTGCCGTGGCGAGACCTTGAACAACTTTCGCGTATTTCTCCAAAGGCCCATATTGGGTAAACAACCCCCGGATCCGGTCGCTGATCCAGTACACAAAAGGATCGCCCGGGATCTTTTTGAACTCGGAGGGATGGAGCGTATACGCGTGAGAAGGCGCGCGAGCAGCGAGCGATTCGCGGAGCGTTTCTATCTTTTTCTCATAGTCGAGATCTTTAACATCGTGGAATGAACCCGGACGTTGCGTTTCGCCTTTTTCCAACACAAACGCGACGGTGTTCACGATTTCTCCGCTGATGCTTTTGAACGCCCGGGGGCCCAGATGCGCCAAGGAAGGAATCGACGCTTTTTCAAGGAGTAACTTCCTCAATTTTTCGTGAGAAGAGATAAACATAAAAGATTGCATCGTCACCATGCCGATTAACCCGTTTTCGGCGGTCAATTCCAGACACTTCTCTATGAAAGCCGAGTACATGTCCGATTTTGTGTCGGGAAAATAGTCTTTCAGGAAGTTTTTCATCTCTTCCGAAAGGGTTCCGGAGTCCCGGTAAGGGGGATTCGTGACGACGATATCGTAGTGTTTCAGCAACAACCTGATCGCATTGAACTGCTTTGCGTATTCCTCGTTAAGTAGCGCGGATATCGCATCCTTTTGCGCTGGCAGTTTTTCTTCTATCGTTTCAACCATTTTTTGCACCAGTCGATCGATATACGCGTCAGAAGAGCGGTCGAAAAGCGCAGGCGTCTTTTCAGCCTTCTTCTTGGATCCCATCGGTTTCATCCTAAAGAGCGACCCGACCATATTCAGCTTTTTCAGGTTTTTAAGGGTATCCATCAGATTCCCGAGAGCGGAGTTGGAAAGGCTGCCAAACCCCATGGAGATCATGAGGTCCGTTTCCTCGAAATGGTCGGATGATAACGCATAGAGATTGGACCTCGTTAGCCGCGCGTTTTTCGACAGGCTTTTAGCTTTCAAGTAGAGGCTTAGCGCCGTCAACTGGATCGCCCTCTCGTCAATATCCAAACCGTGAAGGTTATTTTCGATGATTTTTTTCGGTATATCTTCGGTACAACCGGATTCAAGGTACATGTGGTAAAGAAGTTCCATCGCGTAGAGAAGAAAGTGACCACTCCCGCACGCCGGGTCGACGACCGTGATCTCCTCCACCGGTTTTATTTCGCGGGTTTTCTTTTGAGCTCTCGTATCGTAGTATTCCAATCGTTTGATCAGCGGGCTTGCCGGGTGCATTTCCAACCAATATCTTCCCAACGTGTTGTCGAGCAGGTATCGAACAATATAGTCTTCGGTATAGAATTGGGTGACGCTCACGAGTTCATACGAAGAGCCAACCCTTTTCCCTTTCGAGATTTCGTCATAGATTCTGTTTTTTTCCACTTCTTGATAGTATTGGTACACCCAACCGATGATGTCGTCTTTGAGCCACTCTTCGTCGTCGACGGCGTTGATCAGGTCAATCACGGCCGCCGTGTCCTCCGGACGGGGCAAGAAACCGTACCGGCTGTGGTTGTATAACTGCGGGAGCTCCTGCGCCAGCAGGCCGAAAGCGTTCGTCAGCACCGCGTTGATCCCTTGCCCCGGCCGG
>JAAYCF010000031.1 GCA_012744415.1 Thermotogaceae bacterium | reverse complement strand
ACCATCAATGAACATATCAAAAACATCTTCAGCGAGGGTGAACTTGATGAAAAAGTGGCTGTTCGGAAATTCCGAATAACCACTCCGCATGGCGCGATAGCCGGAAAAACCCAGGAAGTAGAGGTGAACGGCTATAATCTCGATGTGATTATATCTGTGGGCTACAGGGTCAAATCATTACGGGGCACTCAGTTTCGCATCTGGGCTACCAAGCGGCTCAATGAATATATCCGCAAAGGTTTTACCATGGACGACGAACGCCTGAAAAATCTGGGCGCCGGCGGGTACTGGAAAGAGCTGCTGCAAAGAATCCGAGACATTCGGGCATCCGAGAAAGTGTTTTACCGTCAGGTATTGGATATTTACGCAACCAGTATAGACTATGATCCCAAGGCAGATGTTTCGATTGCATTTTTCAAAAAAGTCCAGAATAAAATCCATTATGCCGTTCACGGACAAACAGCAGCAGAAGTCATTTTTACCCGTGCCGATGCAGAAAAAGAGTTTATGGGCTTAATGACTTTTCCGGGCAATCGTCCATACCTGAAAGATGTGGTGGTAGCAAAAAATTACCTGAACGAGAAAGAACTTCGTTCACTTGGGCAGATAGTTTCGGGATATTTAGATTTTGCCGAACGGCAGGCAGAACGGGAACAGGCGATGACCATGAAAGACTGGGCAGAGCATTTAGATAGAATCCTGACCATGAGCGGGGAGAAATTACTGCAGGGGGCGGGCTCTATAAGTCACGATACTGCTATAGAAAAAGTTACGACAGAGTATAAAAAGTATCAACAAAAAACACTCAGTGAGGCTGAACAAAATTATCTCGATAGTTTGAAATCATTGGAAAAACAAAGCAAACTTCTCAACAAAATGGATGAAAAACCATGATAATCAGAAGACCGCCTACGTACGTCCTGTGCTCCGGCGGAAGAGGGGGCGCGAAGATATATTGAAGAATGAAGAAGCATCCAACAACCAGTTCAAGCTGACTCACTGCGTTCGCAGCTTAACTGAATGTTATCGCGCGATAAGCGATCCTATCGTTGAGCGCTCCACTTACGGCACCCTAAAAAAAACGCCGTAAGCGCTCAATAATCGTTAAATGAATAGCGAGTAGTCGAAGTGTGGTTATAATAATTGGGTGGAATAGTATTAAAGAAGAAAAGAAAAGACGAGTAATGTCATAACCACCCCGACCTGAGGTGATGGCCACCCCTCCGTAGAGGGGAATTTAAAACCGCTTCGTCACCCGCAATGCCTCCCCTCCATTGAGAGGAATTTCATTAACTGCGTCCCATAACTTGACACACACTCAAAAAATCACGCGTATCCGCAGTGTGATAGAATACCATTTGGTATCGATCCTTCACGGAAAAACGAAATTGCCCGTTCCGGAGGCGGTGCGAATTTTCTCGGGTGATTCAGGATAAATACTGTAGGGGGTTAACGCAACGCTTAACAAAACGGATTATAAAGAGGACATGATTAAGCAGTACTTTCTCGCTTGGATCAACAAAGACAAAAGCCAATTGAACGGTCTTTTTGAAGATGTTATCGTTTACAGCGAAGGTTACGGACCGGAATACCGCGGATTATCTCAGGTTAAGCGATGGTTTTCGGAATGGAACGAGCACGGCACGGTTTTAGAATGGGATATCAAGCGATTTCTACATAAAGGAAACGACTCCGTTGTGGAATGGTTCTTTAAGTGCCTCTATGATAATAATGTAGTGGCTTTTAACGGCGTTTCCTGGATCACCTTCGGCCCTCACGGAAAAATGATCGAAGTAAAAGAGTTTCAATCGAAATCCGAACACGATCATCCGTACGACGTCAATCGCATCGATTGATAGCTTGCAATCCGTTCTCCCAGGGAAAGGAGTGTCCTATGAAAGCAGTGTATATCAGAAAATACGGAGCCTTCGAACCATTAAAAACGGAAGAAGTTGCAAATCCTGCCTTGACCGATGATACGGTTCTTGTTCATATCCGAGCGGCCGCCGTTAACTACAGCAATGTGGCTATCGTAACCGGAAAACCCTTCATCGCACGTTT
>JAAYCF010000298.1 GCA_012744415.1 Thermotogaceae bacterium | reverse complement strand
GTCTTCTCATCAAACCTCATCGTTAGAAAAAGAGAAACCCATGCCCTTTTTTTGGAGCGCCCGACTTTAGTCGGGCATATTCTTTCAAGCGGTTCGGCGTAAGGAGAAAAACTAACGAGGATGATCGCAAGCGTTATCGACCAACATTCTTCGTAACCCCATCGTTGGCGATAGATAGAACCATGCCCGACTAAAGTCGGGCGCTCCATTACCGGCGCGATAACCCCTAAACCAAATGCCTGGATGAAACGAACCCGGGATCGCGCGGTCGCAAAATAATATCCCGCTTACCGCGCGATAACCGGCAATTGATACGGTGTGCGTACAATAACGGGGTATGTCATGACCACCCCGGCTTGAGGTGACGGCCACCCCTCCTTAGGGGGGATATCATTAACGGCACTCCGTAATTTACCACTCGCTTTTATGAGAGATATTCGAACCTGCGGGCGAATGTTTATTCGCCCCTACAAAACCGTTACCGCGAACGTCCCGGTTTTTCGTAGGGGTGTATAAATATACGCCCGTCGTCGCGGAACTGACCTTATTCTCGTTTTTTTGACTTTCTGTTTTGGAGCGCCAGCTCTTTAGGCTGGCTCCTCTATCTTTCCGATTATCTAAAGACGACGGGTAAAAATCGTCGGGAAACAATCGTACACATCATAAGCGAATCGAATCCTCATCATTACCGAAAGACAGAACCATGCCCGACTGAAGTTTCACCTACTGGAAAAACGTAGCTGGGGCGCTCCACGAAGTAAGATTCAAAAGGTGAAAACTCATAAGTTAAATAAATCGTCCTGGCTACACGAAAAGCAAGGTAGGTGACGCTGTCCCGCGGCGCTAAGCCTTCCCGATACATCTTATAGAGCAGTACGAAGGCGTAGAGTATGAAATTTCCGCTTTAACAGGCGGGGTCTATGAAAAGACCGAGATTGATACAATCAGGCCAGTCGGTTCCGGCCCTCCGCTTCGTGGCAAAGGGGCGCGAAACCGCTTGATATAAGGGCTTTTGCGGGGTTGACCGCCTACGCGAGAGCCTCCTTGTTTGTCCGAAATTCACGGCCGGCGGAGTCTCCCCCCCATGCCGTCGCCGCTGCCGTTATCGGAAACGCACACCCCCTTTCAGGATTTTGAGGCAAAATTGTAAGGTATAGGTAAAGTTAAAAGGGTAAACCCTTGGTGTGTTCTCACAGCAATTCCTCCACAGCAGACGCCAAATCGTCGGCGTTGTAATCATTATCAATCAACAGACACTTCAAGCTATATCGATTACACATTTCGGCATTAACTCTGTTCGCCTCTTTTAGCTCATCTCGTATTAAGCCGCTATTTCCAATACGCTTCTCAATAGCACTTTCATGCGTGCAGATATAATCAAAATGCTCATCAATGTAGTGAGTAGAAAACGCCAAGCACACATAACGGATTACTCGCAGATACTCTGGTGAGAAGGATTCTGCAAAGTCAAAGGGAATGTAGCAGCCCTCAACAATCAGGTTTTGACTGTTCTCAATGTTCGTTTTAATAATTTCACGGACAATAGGCCACAGAAAGTCCGTGAGAGCTTTATCGTCGCTTTCGGCAGTGAGTTCGGTAAGACCGACGCGAATCAGCCCCATCTTCAAATGGTCGATGGAGAGATACGGGAAACCAATACGCTCAAGCAACTTTTGTGCTAACAGCGTTTTTCCTGTGTGTGTGTCACCCCCAATGAGAATTATCATAGCGCGCGTCCTCCGCTTACCTTTATACCTTGCCCTGTCACCGTTTCCGCCCGGTCGCTTGCGAGGAACACGATGGCGTCCGCAATGTCCTGTGGCTGTAACAGCTTACCAAGCGGAATCTGCGACTTGACCGCTTTTTCCAAGTCCTCGTCTATCCAGCCCGTCTGCGTGGGACCCGGCTCAACACAGTTGACAGTGATTCCGTACTTGCCGACCTCCATCGCAATACTGCGGGTGAGGGTTTCTATTGCCGCTTTGCTTGCCCCGTAGGCGATTTGCCCTGCGAAAATCTGAACCGAGTTCGTGGACAGGCAGATAATCCTGACGTACTCGCCGAGGCGTTTTATGAACTCCCTTGCCAAATCGATGACCAGGGTGATTCCGCCGTTATAGCGGGAGAGACGTTTTCCTTTCTCTAAAAACGGAATCGCTTCGTTCACCTCTTTTTTGGACTTCGTATTGTTTATCATAAGCGCTTTTACAAAGCATTCGCATGATCACCGTTTCGGTCGCGACAACAAACTCTAAAGCTTGTGAAAAGTTTTGATATCCCACACGAACATCGCCTTCGTCAGGATATCGTTCGGGCGTAAGAACGCTAACGAAAAGGCTAAACAACAAGCCCTTTAAGATCCCTCTTCGAGAATTCTTTCGGTCTCGGTCTGAGGCAGTTCCTGAACGTTCCGCAGCTTCCTCTCGATCGCTCTTGACCTGACTCCCGCGGAATCAATGACATCGGTGGCTTCATTCAGTTTCTTCTTGGTTTTCTCCAAGATATCCCCAAACTTTCCAAATTCCGTCTTAACCGCACCCAGGACTTCCCAAACCTCGCTGGAACGTCTCTGAATGGCGAGCGTGCGAAAGCCCATTTGCAGGCTGTTCAAAAAAGCGGATAGCGTTGTCGGACCGACAATGGTTACCTTATAGTCGCGTTGAATGGTTTCAAAAACCCCTAACCGAAGGACTTCCGCATACAGTCCTTCAAAGGGAAGGAACATAATTCCGAAATCAGTCGTGTAGGGCGGTTCGATGTATTTGCCGCGAATATCTTTCGCTGATGCTTTCACCCGGTTTATCAGCAGTTTTTTATATTCTTCGATTTCCGATAGATTGCCGGACTCGTACGCTTCGGTCAGCTTTATGTAATCCTCGGTTGGAAATTTCGCGTCAATCGGCAGCCATATTGTCCGCTCGCCCTCATTATTTCCGGGCATGCAAACCGCATATTCGACCCTCTCATTAGACCCCGGTCTTGTGGAAATATTCTTCGCATACTGCTCCGGAGAGAGGAACTGCTCCAGTAGGCTTTCCAACTGATATTCACCGAGAATGCCCCGAACCTTAACGTTGCTGAGCGCTTTTTTTAAGTCGCCAACACCCGCCGCAAGCGTCTGCATCTCTCCAAGACCTTTGTGAACTTGTTCCAAACGCTCGCTTACCTGTTTGAACGATTCGCCGAGTCTTGTTTCGAGCGTTTGGTGGAGTTTCTCGTCTACTGTTTTTCGCATCTCTTCCAGTTTGGCGTCGTTTTGATTTTGAAGATCCCTGATCTTCTTTTCCATCGTTTCTCGAACGCTATCCAGCTTCTTTTCGGTCGTTAGAATCATTTGCTCTTGTTTAAGCGACAGATCGCCAAATTTTTCGTGTTGCAAGTCATTAAAGGATTTCACGTTTTCCGAAAATCTGGTCTCAAAGGATCCCAGCGAATCGCCGAGGCCTTTTCGATTGTCTTTGTCCATTTGAATGATTTTGTCTGTCATGTTGCCCATCTTTTCATCGATCATTCGACTCACGGTTTCTATCTTTTCTCCGGTGATCTTGCCGAAATACTGTAGCGTCTGCAGGAGTTCCATCCGAGACTCCTTCTCTTTTTTATCGATAGAATCCCGGTTTCTTTCGGCTTCATCGCGTATCTGTGATTCGATTCTGTTCAAACCTTTTTCCAATTCTTCGGATTTTCTGTTAAGCGCTTCGATTTCTTCAAAACCGGTATCGACGGATTTCGATCTTACAAACAACCATAGGATCAAGACTATCTGAATCGCGCTCAGAATAATAGGAACCCACGTTAGCCATTCCATCGCATCACCCTTTAACAGAAAGTTATGTAAATTACTCATCATGTGCGGATAAGTATCAGCGAGTACAACAATAGCTGTAAAGGCTTTAAATAGGAATTTTCAGGAATAATGATTTGAGAAATGATTACTGCAACGCGAAAGACGAATGTTAAGGCGAAAATCGATACTACCAGCCTTATCGCGTAGATTATTTCGTGATGAGGCACGGTCTTTTGGTTTGTTTGAATCATCTCCATCAGGTCATTGAAAATCGGCATCGTGAACATCGCTTTCACCCGCTTTGGTCGCGTTTACCGGGTTAGAACATATCAATTTTATAAGATTCTGTGGGGTGTGGGTACAATAACGGGGCATGTCATGACCACCCCGGCCTGAGACGACGGCCACCCCTCCATAGAGGGGAATTTAATTAACGGCGCCCCATAACTTGATAGACACGGAAACATTCTCCACTCTTTCGTAGGGGCGTATCATCATACGCCTGGATGTTGTGGTTGTCGAACGGGATCGCGCGGTCGCGAATAAAACGCGGGTTTCGAATTGTTCACGAAACCAACCCGCGTTCACCCTGCCGATCATCGCGGCGTAAGCGCCCCTTTTCCCTGCGACGGCGCGATACCCGTAACCAAATGCCTGGATGAAACGAACCCCGGATCGCGCGGTCGCAAAATAATAATCCGCTCACCGCGCGATAACACGCGCCTTTATCCCGGAGCAAGCTGTTTTGGCAATGGTCCGCCCCCTATGATGAGACACTTTTTTATACGCTCTTTAATGAAAACGGTCTTCCTTTTGGGGGCAGATCAACTCACGTATTCATGGAAGGTATTCGGTTTGCACAGCGTCCAAGCCGTCGATTTGGTTTTGTTATAGGCCAGAGGGTACTCAAATAGTGGAATTCAAATATCCGATAGAAAAGATTTTCGGTTGCCCATCTGCTTTCAAAACGGTGGGCGTCTTTAATGCAATCCTATCTCAAAAACATCGCCCGCTTTACCAATGAAAGCAACTCTACCGTTCGCAGGAAGAATGGTCGTGTTGTTATGGCTGACAGTCGTGAAATTGACGCAAGCATTATTCTCATCATACACAGTATAAGCCGCGCCATCTGGCAATTTCACAACCATTGTCATTCCGGCGGTATTAGCCCCGATACGGTAATATTTTGCATAACCGTCCATCCCGATGATACATTCAACGGTATCCACCGTCATTTCGAGCATGAAGTCCTCCCGGATATACACGAGGTCATTCGCCTTTAGGTACTCAGCGCCGTCTTTTGTGAAAAAAATGAAGTCGGTTACATCTCGGAATTTTAGGGTGTTTACAGCACGATTCTCGTCTATGATTTTTATGCCGCTATCAGCGTATCCGCTTGCAAAATCGTCGTTCAGTTTCTTTTGCCAAATGCCGCTATCCATAAAATAAGCCTGCGAAGTCGGTTTTTCATCAACCAAATAGTATTTCTTTCCGGCTCGCCCGCTCCAGAAATCGAGCACAGTCTCCGATAGACTCACAGGCTCGATTTTTTGGCAGTCAAAGGAGCTGAAAG
>JAAYCF010000297.1 GCA_012744415.1 Thermotogaceae bacterium | reverse complement strand
TAAATGAACCTACCAATAAACGGGAAAGACCTT
The DNA here is from genome assembly GCA_012744415.1 of Thermotogaceae bacterium. GTDB lineage: Bacteria > Thermotogota > Thermotogae > MWEM01 > MWEM01 > MWEM01. The sequence goes on along the minus strand of JAAYCF010000297.1, from coordinate 6,783 downwards.
ATAGTAAGAAACTTTCTCTGAATCCGCGATCGTATCCGTCGCGAGAATACCTCTTATCTTTTCCTTATCGACCTTTCCTGAATATGTTACCGTCGCGATGACAGTCGAGTCGGAGCCACTATAAGCGGTATCGATCGCATATTCCGAGGCGTTCGTTAAGGAAAGATCCAGAACGTCGATACTGTCGAACGTCGCCTTTGACGTTAACAGTTGCCCCTGCGTCGCTCTCATTATGCAAGTAATATTGACCGCCACCTGCAAAGCCCGCGAATGGATCACCGCGTCGGTCGAAACCTTCAACACGATAGAGGTAAGCAAAGAAATCACACCTAAAACAATTAAGAGCTCTATGATGGTGAAAGCTTTCTTCATAAAACCCCTCCTTTAGTGAGAAAGGAGAAAAAAACCCATTACCTAATACTCTTTTTCGATCTGAGATATAAAACCCTTAGGATAATCGCGCAAAAAGTAATCAACCGATTGAATCCACTCGATTTCTTGCTCGTATAAGGATAACGATCTTGAAATATCGGGATTCTCAAATCTCTTTTTAACCTCTTCCAATTTTATCACATTATTTTGATAATACCTCAAATATTTAACGAACCAGTCTCTACCCTTCTGTACGATTGAATCGTTTTCTGAGAAGTTGTTTTTATTGAAATATTCTTTTAAGAATAGATACCATTCGATCGGAAATGCGGGGTTCTTTTCGAGTAGATTATCTGTCAGTTTTATTTTTCGATCGATCAGGTACTCGACATCTTCAATCTCCAAAATTCCAAGACTTTTTTTCCAATTCAACCATTCTAAGGGGAGATTATTCCAGAAGAAACCCAAATACTCCTCGTCATATCCCTTCATGTGATGGGCATTTTTGTATCCATAATCTATCCAAAGAATCAACGCTTCGCGTACCTCTTGGTTCATCAAAGAATACCTTTCAAGTGAGTCGAAGAGTTCTCTACCGGCGTTTGCTATGTGGAAGTAGGCGTATGGATCCATCGGACTATTTAAATTCCAAGTCAATGCCGCGAAGTATTTATATTGATTCCTAATCCTTTCTTGTGTAAAAAAAGGAAGGTTTTGGACTTCAGAAGGAAGTTCAGGATAAGGCTCCGGCGCATTTCTTAAACCTTTCGTGAGTTCGTTGTAATAGAAAACAGGTATCTCAAACTGGTAACTTAAGGGGGGGGGGGCGATTAAGTTCAGCTGATAGATGTTTTTCGATACGGCTGAAGCGAGAAAAAAATCGTTTCGGTTATACTGGAATCCATTGTAGTTCAAAAAATACTCGTCCATTTTCCCTTGGTAATATTCTTGCAGCTTTACGATTCTCGTTCGGGTAAAATACTCCTGGCGAACGCTTGAAATCGAGACTGTTAAAGAAGCCGCTTCCGTTTCAGAAAAAATCGCATCGATTTTTTCTGAAATTTCTGATTGGTTAGCAGGAGCGACTCTATTGGAGTTATCTAAATCGACTAACGCGTCGAAAACGATATCGTTCGTTTGCTCTTTTCCCAAAGCCGCAGCGTAATAGCCGTTCGAAATCACTAATCTGGTTTGGATCATCAAGATCGGAATCAAAATAACCAAGAAAACGTAACGCCATTTCGGGTTTATGGTTAATACTTTAGCATCCTTAGTCAGAACCGTGGAAAAGAAACCGAACATCGCCACAGAAGGCATCATATACATTGGGAACTCAAAAATACCGTGAACAAGAATAATCGAGAGTCCGAAAAAACTGCACCATTCGAAATAGGTTTTTTTTCGATATCCTTTAAGTCCCCAAATAATTATATATACGATAACACTCAGTAACAAGCCAAAACCGACGATACCAAATTCGGCTAACCATTGGAGATAATCGTTGTGGGCTTCGTAGGGTTTGGCGAAAAAACCGAAAAATGGTCCCTCTTCATTCGCGATACGCTTTCCGTAGTCAGTGGAAAGTAGTTTATACGAACCGAAACCATGTCCAAGAAGTGGTTTATCCTTGAACATCTCCCAGGCAATCCCCCACATATACATTCTTCCGGAAACGCTTCCGGTTTTATCCGCGCCTGAAACCGCGTCACGAATCCGATAAACAGTTGAATCTAAAGCGGAAGAAACGCGATTGAGCGGTATAACTGCGAATAGAAAAGCTAAAAATAGCGGCAAAAGAGTGACCAAAAACTTTCTATAATTAGTTCTCAGAGCCTTAACACGAGCGGAAGTGAGAAAGAAAAATAGGATAAGGCAACAACCGAAGAACATGCCGAGCAAAACAGAACGCGTATGTCCCCAGAGAAAGATCTGAGCGCTGGAATACAGTGTGATGAGCGAAAAAACCTTCCAGAAAAAAGGCTTCAGTTTAAAGAAGGATAACCATACGAACAAAAAGGTACTGGCTAAATAATCCATCACGAAATTGACGTTGCCTATCGTACTAATGATGGAAAGATGGGAATATGTACCTGATAAAGAAAATCCAAACGGAGAGTACCCGCAATAGTTAAGAATTCCGATAGCCCCTACAAAAAAAGACGCAGAAACTATTAATTTCAGGTATGTTTCTGTTTTATCCAACCTAAACCGGTATAGGCTAACAAATAAGATGAGCGTAAAAAGTATCGTGAAAAAGTAAGGAGCTTCCGAATATCCGAGATGCGATGATAATAAAAATAAGGGTATGAGTAGGCCGATTATAATTGGCGTTATCTTAACCCGGCAAGCATTTTTGTTACAACGCAACAAATACAAAAATACAAATAAGGTAAATAACAAAAACTTCACAAAACGCGCGTTTTGAGTCAAGCCAGGAAGGATAAATATCGGCAAAACAAATAAGAAAATCGTCTCCAAAGAAAAACTGGGCGCATCACACACCCAGTTTTTTTCTTTTGATTCTCTATACAAAATTAGTTATAAATATAACTGGCTACGCTAAAAGAAAGCACAAAAGTATCTGGACTAAATATCGTACTATTTCGTGTGTTTTCTAAAGCACCCTGTAAATAGTTACCGTCATATTTCGATTTATCAAAACTAGTCCCACTTGCTGTTATAGTGTAAACATATGCACTCGTCGTCGCGATACTAAACGGCGTTTTATAGGAGTTTGTATTAATAGCAGTATTCGCTATCGGCTTTCCGCGTCCTGCAACTAAACCAATGATTTCTTGCATCACACCTCGATAATCGCCCGCCACTTCCACCGTTCTCGCTTGCTTCAGCGCATTCAATCCCATTGGGGCTACGACTGAAATCAACGCCGCAATAACAGCCATAACGATCAATAATTCTACTAAAGTAAACGCACTTCTCTTCATAGTATCACGCCTCCCGTGGTTTATGTATAAGTTTTTTTGACCTTAAAATGTCCTTCCGTTGTTCATCCTGTTATATTATGCGGTCTTTATCGCGACAAAAATGTTGATAAATAAGGAACCATAAAGAACAACCTAACAGATTATACCATATTTCTTTTAGCTTTGTCAAAAATGGTTATGTTTCCGCATATTATCCGTTTGGCCGGACTTCCAAGCCGGTCTTCTCTTCTTATGAAACGTTATCGGTTCGGTATTTATTTTCTTGAATGAACTCTTCTTTTTGCTTGCCGCGCGGTAAGCATCGCTTTTTTTCGCCCCAACGACAAATAGGTTTCGGGGCGCTTACCGGCAAGCTACCACCGAATCAGGACCAGACGGACGATTGAGAACAGCCATTCCGGAAAATCTGGCGCCACTCTCAGGATTTGTCGCCGGATTTCCGCATACCCTTTACTGATATGCAGCAGGACCTCTCCTGATCCGGATTCATCGTAGACGGCCACAACCCCTTTGGCGACAGCGCCCACAGCAATCTTCCCGAAGGCGGATCCTCCGATCGCATAGTCTTTCGCGATGGCCAACCCGCCGATCGCGGTTTGGTAGGAAATCGCGAGCCCGCCAGCGGCGAGATACCCGGAAATCGCCAACCCCCCGAAAGCCGAGAAGGCGGACAAGGATAGCCCTCCTAAAGACAGCAATAGTGAAAAGGCAAGCCCCCCGAGTCCGATGACCCCGATGGACAGTCCGCCGATCGCGACCACCCCGATGGCGACCGGTCCGATGGCGATGATCCCTTTCGCCACCCCGTTCGGTTTCCGCGTTATATGGACGAGGGGCAAATTCCCGACCTGGATGGAAGAGATGAACTCGTCCGATAAAGGAACGAGACCGATATCGATCTTTTCCTGCCAGCTCTTCGCGACATCCTCTTCCCATCCCAGGATCAAACGCGGATCGTCGACCATACTGATCTTGTATTGTTTCGACAGTTCGAGAGATATCTCCCTTCGGATTTGACGTTTCCTCAACTCGGACGTATTTAATCGTCTGGCAACATCTGCCGCATACTGGCTGAAACGCTCTCTTCGATGCATCGGCTCACCCCCTTTTCCGAAACACTCGATACCCTATTATATTCCTTTTTTTAGTTTGCGCCCTATAAAAGCTTGGAAATATTTCGGATAGCGGTATCAAAAATCGTTAATGTGATTTCGAGAGCCGGGCGTTCCACAAATGTTTGGAGCGCTGAACTTTAGTTCAGCATGATTTTGGCTCAATTAGCGCCCGTGGACCGCTCACGAAAAATCCCTCTATTACGATATTCACAGGTGGATAGATTCTTTAATAAACCCATGCCGACATAAATGTCGGCGCTCCCAAAACAACGATTAAAGGCGCTCCAAGCGCTTCTTCGCGCGATACTCCTTGTCCATTCGCAGCCTTCGTGGATAAATTCTTTAGCGGTGAGTAAATAAACCCATGCCGACATGAATGTCGGTGCTCCAAAAAGTGGTGCTCCAAAGCGCTTCAATCCCTTCGTCGTGCTCTGCTTCGAGCGATACTCCTTGTCCATTCGCAGCCTTCGCGGATAAATTCTTTAGCGGCGAGTAACTAAACCCATGCCGACATAAATGTCGGCGCTCCAAAAAGTGGCGCTCGAAGAAGCTACACGAATCCTTGATTTTTCACCCTTCCTTGTGTATAATAAGCTGATTTATCCAATTAAAGGAGGAACCACACTATGCAAGCTTTTAAAATCATTATTTATATCGTGCATGCGCTCGTTTCTTTAGGGCTCATTGTATCTGTCACCCTCAACATGGCGAAACACTCGTCGTTGGGTGGCGCGTTCGGTTCTGGAGCCAATGGCGCGGTATTTGGCCGCGAGAAGGGACTCAACGCGCTCGGGAAGATCACGCTGTGGCTGGCAGTCGCCTTCATGGCGCTTAGCTTCCTGACGTCTTACGCCATGACCTGGGCATAAGCCGCAAATCGTTCGCCTATGCCTTCTGCGCACGAACAGCTTCAGCTGATCAGGAAAAACTGCGTCGACCTTTACTCGGAAGAAGAACTGCTGGAGCGACTGAAAAAGGGAGCGCCTCTGCGCGTCAAACTGGGCGTCGATCCTTCTCGTCCGGATTTGCACTTGGGGCATGCCGTCGTATTGAGAAAACTGAAGGCCTTTCAAGATTTGGGTCATCAGGTGGTTCTCATCATCGGCGACTTTACAGCCCGAATCGGCGATCCTTCGGGTCGTTCGCAAACCCGGCCGATGCTGTCCACCGAAGAGGTCAGCCTCTACGCTAAATCTTATGAAAAACAGGCCTTTCGCATCTTAGATCCTTCGAAAACGGAAATCCGGTTCAACGGGGAATGGCTTGACCGAATGAACTTTGAAAACGTCATTCGACTCGGCGCGAAATACACCATCGCGCGAATGCTCGAACGGGATGATTTCGCTAACCGGTACGCGGCCCACGAACCGATCAGTGTCGCCGAGTTTCTCTATCCCTTAGCGCAGGGCTACGATTCTGTAGCCGTCAAGTCAGACATAGAGATTGGCGGAACCGATCAACTGTTTAACCTGCTGGTTGGCAGAAAAATACAGGAAGAGTACGGCCTTCAGCCCCAAATCGTTTTAACGATGCCCTTGATCGAAGGCACCGACGGGCAGATGAAGATGAGCAAAAGTTACGGTAACTACATCGCCTTCAACGACACGCCCAAAGATATCTACGGGAAAGTCATGTCGATTCCGGACGCCCTATTAATGAAATACATGCGACTGTTGACCGAGTTCGACGAAGAAACGCTAAGCCGCTATGAGCGGAATATGCGGGAGGAACGCGTCAATCCGAGGGATTACAAGATGGAACTCGCCCGGAAGATGGTCGAACTCCTCTATAACCCTGAAGAAAGTGTAAAGGCGCAGGAAGAGTTCGTGCAGGTTTTCCAAAAGAAGAACTTGCCAAGCGATATTCCGGATCTTCTCCTGTCTGAGACCTCGATCGAAGCGGTCGATCTGCTCACGAAAGCGGGGATACCCAGCCGCAGCGAAGCCAAGCGCTTGATCCAGCAGGGCGGCGTCACGCTGGACGACCAGAAACTGGAAGACCCCTTTAAACCCCTTTCCCTTACAGAAGGAATGATTTTAAAGATAGGGAAACGCAAGTATTACCGTATCGTTCTCGCGCCACGTTAAACTTTGTAATGAGGGACACACTATCTTTACTATGATTATTTTTATTAGATAATTTTTATTTTATAAACACGGTAAGAGCTTAAAAAGCGCCATTATAGCGCGTAAGAGAACAGTGCGCGTCGATTCGAGAAAGTTTTTGTATTTTCCCGACTAAGGTGGTATAATAAATCCGATTACCCGTAAAACGGGTTTATGTTGGTAGCATGAAAAAGTAAAATCATCGCTGGAGACAAGGTTTGGTCATTGAAAAGTGAATGAACAGAC
>JAAYCF010000296.1 GCA_012744415.1 Thermotogaceae bacterium | reverse complement strand
TTTCCTGTTCCTTTTTCCACTCCAAATAACGCGTTTCGTACCGGTTCCGTGTCTCCTCCAGCTCGGCTTTCAGGCGCGCCGCTTGTTCGTAGTTCTCCAGAGTGGCTGATTCTTCGACTTCCTTTTCTTTGAGCTGCTTATCCTTTTCCAGATTTAACAGATCTCCAGGGAAATAGGTGTTCTCAATTTTGACGCGAGAAGCTGCCTCGTCGATCAAGTCGATCGCTTTGTCCGGCAAGAACCGTTCGGAGATGTACTGTTTTGACATCTTCACAGCAGCTTCTACAGCCGCTTGCGTTATCTTCACCTGGTGATGTTTCTCGAAGACCGGCCGTATCCCGTTCACGATCTCGATCGCGTCTTCCACAGAGGGTTCTTCGACCATAACCATTTGGAATCGTCGTTCGAGAGCTTTATCCTTTTCGACATGTTTTCGATATTCGTCCAGGGTAGTCGCGCCCATACAGCGGAGTTCTCCCCGCGCCAGCGCAGGTTTCATCAAATTGGCCGCATCCATGGAACCCTCGGTGGCGCCGGCACCGACGACCGTGTGCAATTCGTCAACGAAAAGCAGGATCTCTCCCTGCTGCTTCTTCACCGCATCGATCACCGCTTTCATTCGCTCTTCAAATTCGCCCCGGAACTTCGTTCCGGCGATCATCCGACCCATGTCGAGCGAAAGCAGCTTTTTTCCTTTGAGGTATTCGGGGATGTTTCCCTCCACGATCCGCTGGGCTAGCCCCTCGGCTATCGCGGTTTTTCCGACGCCCGGATCTCCGACCAGGACGGGGTTGTTTTTTGTCTTTCTCCCCAGGATTTGGATCACGCGTCGTATCTCGTCATCGCGACCGATCACCGGCATCAAGTCGCCTTTCGCCGCCATCTCGCAAAGGTTGATCGTAAACTTCTGCAGCGCGCCAAGATTATCTTTCTCGGCAGTGCCTCCGGAGGAACGCTGCTCCTTGATCGTCGCGTAGACCTTTTCAAGCGAGAGCCCATGGCGGGTTAGGATTCGCGACGCACCGGAAGACTCCACGTGCAGGATTCCGAGAATCAGATGCTCGCACCCGATTTTTTTGTCTTGCATCCGAACGGCTTCCTTCTTGGCTTCATCCAAGATCCGGTAGGCATCCGGTGTAATGAAGATCTGACCTGTCGGCGCCATCGGAGCAGACTGAGAACCCAGTTCACGCACGGAACGTTCCGTGTCCCGCTTCACGGCAGCCACATCCGGCGCTAACTTTTCGATGATCTCGAATCCGGCATTGGCGCCGTGTTCGGTGATTAACAACAAGATATGTTCAGAGGTCATCTGCGTTTGCTTATACCGCGCGAGAATGACCGGAATTGTGTTCAGAACCTCTTGCGCTTTCGCGCTGTACTCTTCCATATTCAACATGCTTTCACCTCGTTTCTTCATCCTCCTCGTCCGGATTTTCTCCGTAGAACATAAATTCGAAGGACTTGACCTCTATTTTTACCGGCAAGGGTGGGACTTCTTTCCGGATCCGGTTCTTCAAACTGACGATTTCTATCTCGTAAGCTCCCAAAAGCCTTTCCAGCTCTTCAATCCTTCGTTCCAACAACAGGATACGGTCCACGCCGTTGGTGGGTATGCCTTCGTCGGCCAGTTCTTTGATATGATTGATCGTTTCAATGTCTTTTTCTGAGTAGAGGCGAAGGTTCCCCAACCGAAAAGGAGTGACATAACCCCGTTTCTCGTACTGTCTTAACGTCTGAGGATGCAACTGCAGCATCTTCGCCGCCACGCTGATAATAAACTTCGGCATGCTGATCTCATCCGGCAGCGCCTCGCGGGGTAAACCCGCCTTATTCGGTTTGTGTCTTTCTTCCAACTTGATCGCCCCCTTTTAAAAGAAAGCGGGCTGTTCGCCCGCTTTCAGGGTTTATTTCACATCTTCGTACTCAGCGGTGTAGGTATTGCCATCCTCTGTTTTCGGACCGTTCTGATCGCCATTTTGAGGCGTTTGCTGATCCTGATTCGCGTTCGGCTGTTTGTAAAGGTATTCGCCCATCTTCATCGACTCTTGGTTCAACTCTTCCATTAAAGCTTTGATCCGTTGTATATTTTCTTTGTTCACCGCATCGCGAAGGTCATTCTTCAGGGATTCCACCTTTGAGCGGAGATCTCCCGGGATCTTGTCGCCGTTTTCCTTCAGTATCTTTTCTATCGAGTAGACCAGGTTATCGGCCTGATTCTTCATCTCGATCTCCTGTTTCCGGCGATTGTCATCCTCTTCGTTCCGTTTGGCTTCCTCCACCATTTTATTGATCTCGGTCGGATCCAGTTTGTTTCTGCCTGTCACAACCATTCCCTGCTCTTTACCGGTCCCGAGGTCTTTCGCGTTCACATTCACAATGCCATCCGTATCGATATCAAAGGATACTTCGATCTGTGGAATATTTCTCGGCGCGGGCATGATGCCAACTAACCGGAAACTGCCAAGCATATGGTTTTGCGATGCGATCTTACGTTCGCCCTGGTAGACGCGGACTTCCACTTCTGTTTGATTGTCTTCGGCCGTCGTAAAGACTTTCGCCTTCTTGACAGGGATCGGTGTATTCCGTTCGATGATCGGTTCCAACAAACCGCCTTTCACTTCGACCCCAAGGGTTAGCGGCGTGACGTCCACCAAAACGACATCTTTACCCATTTCGCCTGAAAGGATCGAAGACTGGATGGCGGCACCGACCGCAACCGCTTCATCCGGGTTGATGCTCTTGTTTCCTTCTTTTTTAAAGATCGTCTTGATCATTTGCTGAACCAAAGGCATACGGGTCATTCCTCCGACCAGCAGTACTTCGTTGATGTCCGACGGATTCAGCTTCGCGTCCCGCAGCGCGTTCTCGACCGGCCCGCGGGTGCTTTCTACCAAATCGCGAACCAGCGATTCGAGGGTCGCTCTGGTAAGTTTGGCTTCCAAATGCAACGGGCCTTCCGCCGTCGCGGTAATGAAAGGAAGGCTGATATCGGCTTCCATCTTTGTGGACAGCTCGATCTTCGACTTTTCTCCCGCCTCGTATAGCCGCTGGAGCGCCTGACGATCATTCCTCAAGTCGACGCCGTGTTCCTTTTTGAAGTTATCGGCTAACCAATCCACCACACGTTTATCGAAGTCGTCTCCCCCCAGGTGATTGTTTCCGTTCGTTGAAACCACCTGGATCACGCCGTCGCCGATCTCCAAGATCGATACGTCGAAGGTACCGCCGCCCAAGTCGTATACGACCACTTTTTCGTCGTTTTTCCTATCCAATCCGTAAGCTAAGGCCGCGGCTGTCGGTTCGTTGATGATGCGAAGAACTTCCAGCCCGGCTATCTGACCGGCTTCTTTGGTGGCTTGCCGCTGCGCGTCATTAAAGTAGGCCGGGCAGGTGATGACCGCTTTTTTGATGGTTCCGCCCAGGTAAGCCTCTGCGTCTTTGACCATCTTTCTTAAAATATAAGAGCTAATTTCTTGCGGCGTATAGTCTTTCCCATCAATCGAGTTCTTCGAATCCGTCCCCATCTTTCTCTTAATTGAACGAATTGTCCGATCGGAATTCAGGACCGCTTGCCGTTTAGCAGGTTCCCCGACGATGATCTCTCCGGTTTTGCTGAAAGATACGACGGAAGAGGTGGTTCGCGCGCCTTCGGCATTCGCAATCACTTCCGAGGTTTTGTCCGGTTTCACCCACGCAATGACTGAGTTGGTGGTTCCCAAGTCGATACCGACTACAAATTCCTTTGCCATATTGCACCTCCACTGTATTTTTAAAAATTCTTTTAGATTATTGACGTGAATCCATTTGTATTTATTCGGTATAGTCGTTCTCTTCTAAGTGGTGGTATATTATATATCTTTAGTTCTATAATGTCAAATGTTTACACGTTAATTAACTTTCATTCCCGCAAGAAGCCCACCTACGTTTACGAAAGGCGGTAAGGCTTGATTTTTTTTAAGAGTCCGTGATATAATTCATTCACTGTGTGAATGAATTATAGGGGGGTATCGCGTTTTGGATATCCATGGCTATTCGTTTCTGAATCCTTCGCCGAATTTACGGGAAATGACCGTTCTTCAGATGCTGATAAAAAACCCTGCGCTCTCGCAAGAAACATTGGCGCGAAACGCCGGCGTCGTCCCCAGTATGGTGAACCGCTACCTCAAGGATTTCGAGGATGAAGGCTTGTTGATCAAAGAGGGAGAAAACCGCCG
>JAAYCF010000295.1 GCA_012744415.1 Thermotogaceae bacterium | reverse complement strand
CCTATTGGGGCTTGATCCTGCCAGGTGTCGCCGCGCCTTTTGGGGTTTTTCTGATGCGGCAGTTCATGGTGTCGATTCCGACGGAGATCATCGAAGCCGCAAAGATAGACGGCGCAAGCGAATGGCGCACCTTCTATAAAATCATCGTTCCGATCTCTCTACCGGCGATGGCCGTGCTCGGGATATTTACGTTCGTTGCCGAATGGAATGATTTTTTATGGCCCTTAATCGTCACGAACACGCAACAGATGAAGACGTTGCAGGCCGGGTTGGCTCTGCTGCAGGAAGAGGTGCCCATGCAGTACGCGTTCCTGATGTCCGGGGCGACTTATGCGGCTCTTCCTATGATTCTCATATTCTTCGCCTTCTCCAAATACTTCCTGAAAGGGGTCACGGTCGGAGCGATCAAATAAACTCCCACAGAAGTCCGACGGTTTCTGCCGGCGGTCTTTCCACGCTCGGGCTTAGGGCGCTGCAAAGAGAAAAACGTCCTGGCCTGTGGTATAATTTAGCGGAAAATGAAGGATTTCCGATTTTTTTGTTGCTAAGACGGAGGAATCAGGATGGAAAAGAAAACTTTTTACGTAACGACGCCCATCTATTACGTGAATTCAGAACCGCATATCGGCTCCGCTTACACGACCATCGTCGCGGATATGATTACGCGGTATAAACGTTTAAGCGGATACGACGTCTTCTTCTTAACCGGTACCGACGAGCACGGGCAAAAAATACTGGAGACCTCTCAAAAAGCGGGAGTTGACGTTCAGGTTTTCTGTAATAAATTGGCCGGCAAATTTCAGGAGCTTTGGAAAGACTTGGATATTTCGAATAACGATTTTATCAGGACGACGGAACCTCGGCATGCCTATGTCGTTCAAGCCTTCGTTAAGAGGTTATTCGACCGTGGATACGTATACAAAGGCATGTACGAAGGATGGTACTGCGTTCATGAAGAAGCCTTCTGGACCGAAGAAGACCTCATCAGAGAAAACGGACGCCGGATATGCCCAACCTGCAGGCGGGAGGTGCGCTGGGTTGCGGAAGAAAACTACTTTTTCCGCCTATCCGCCTTTCAAGAACCCCTCAGAGAGCTTTATGAAAAGAATCCTTCCTTCGTTGAACCCGACTTCCGACGGAATGAGATGTTGAACATCATCAAAAGTGGCCTCAAAGACCTCAGTATTTCGCGAACCTCGTTTTCCTGGGGTGTACCGATGCCGGATGACCCGAAACACGTGATTTACGTCTGGGTTGACGCCCTAATCAACTACATCAGCGCGCTCGGCTACGGCACTGACGATCCGGGATTGTATCAAAAATACTGGCCCGCAGATCTACACCTAATAGCAAAAGAGATCAACCGATTTCACTCGATCATTTGGCCCGCGATGCTGATGGCGGCGGATTTGCCCTTACCACGGAAGGTTTTCGCCCACGGTTGGTTAACCGTGAACGGGGAAAAGATCAGCAAATCAGCCGGTAATGCCATTGACCCTCGGCTCTTGATGGAAGCCTACGGGAAAGACGCCGTCAAATACTATCTGTTGCGAGATATCAATTTCGGAAGAGACGGCGATTTTTCGGAAGATCACCTTATCCAACGCATCAATGCGGATCTGGCAAACGATCTGGGCAATCTATTGCATCGGACGATCGCAATGAGCCATCAGAATTTCTATGGAACGTTGAAGCGAGAAGCCGTTTCGACGAGGGAAACCGAAGATGGCGATCTTATCGCGGCTTTTGAAACCATGAAAGCGACGTACTTCGACAAAATGGATAAATACCAGTTCACACAAGCCTTAGACGCGCTTTGGACCTTTATCGGATTTGCGAACAAGTATATCGATATGACGGAACCTTGGAAATTGGCTAAAGACGAGCAGAAAAAAGGACGTCTGAATGTGGTACTTTGGAATTTGGCCGAAGCGTTAAGAAACATCGCCCTCGCGATTAAACCGATTATGTTCGGCACCTCGCAAATCATCTACGACCGTTTGGGACTTGGAGATGAGCGCTGGAAAAAAGCTACTTTCGAGCATTTTTCGTGGGATAACGCCGATGACTACCAGATGGTGGAAGGCGCCCCCTTATTTCCCAGAATAGACATCAAAGAGTTTAAAAAAGTGATTCAGATGACGAACACAGAAACGAAACCCGAGGCGGAGAAAGCGCCACCGGAAAAACCGGCACCCGCGGTAATTGAGGAAAAACCGGAAAATGTGCTTATCATCAATTACGATCAGTTCAAAATGGTCCAGATGAAAGTAGGGCTGGTGTTGGAAGCCCGAAAGATAGAGAAATCCAGAAAATTGATGCGCTTATCAGTCGATTTGGGAGAACCTCAACCGCGACAGATCATCGCCGGTATCGCCCAATTTTACGAGGCTGAAGCGCTCGTTGGAAAGCGGATTGTTGTCATCGCTAACCTTGAACCGGCGAAACTCATGGGTATGGAATCGTTTGGTATGCTTCTTGCGGCAAAAGATGGGGTGAATCTACGGTTGCTGACGGTTGACGGCGAAATCCAACCCGGCGCGGCCATATCATGAAAAAAGAAAACGATAAAAATACCGCGGAATTAGACCGCAGCATTATTATAGAAAGACCTTTTGAAGAAGAACTCAGCGAAGCCTACATCAATTATTCGATGTCGGTCATCATTGGAAGAGCCATTCCGGATGTCCGAGACGGTCTAAAACCCGTTCAAAGAAAAATCCTGTATGGAATGCTGGAGCTTAATCTTGCTCATAATCAAGCTTACAAAAAAAGCGCCCGTATCGTCGGGGAAGTTATGGGGAAGTACCATCCTCACGGAGACGCTTCCATCTATGACGCGCTCGTCCGCATGGCCCAGGACTTTAATATGCGCCATCCATTGGTGGAAGGGCAGGGGAACTTCGGGTCCGTGGACCGCGATCCCGCGGCGGCGATGCGTTATACCGAAGCGCGGTTGGCAAAAATTGCCGAAGAGATGTTGGCGGATCTGGAAAAGGATACCGTTCCGTTTGTCGCCAATTTCGACGAATCGTTAAAAGAACCGACTGTGTTACCTTCGGGTGTCCCGAATCTGCTTATGAACGGCGCTTCCGGGATAGCGGTCGGAATGGCGACGAACATCCCTCCGCATAATCTCGGGGAACTCATGGACGCGATGGCTTTCCTAATCGATCAGCCAGAGGCAACGATCCCCGAACTGCTTCAGTTCGTTAAAGGACCCGATTTCCCAACCGGAGGCAGGATTCTCGGAGGAGAAAACCTTCGTTCGATTTACGAAACCGGAACAGGCTCCTTTACCGTTGAAGGGATTTTTACACTCGAAGAAGACCAGATCATCGTGAACGAAATTCCTTATGGCGTCAATAAAGCCGGCCTGATCGAGCAGATTGCCGAATACTTCAAGAAACAGGAAAAGCGGATGATCCGGGATATTCGAGACGAATCGGACCGTAACGGGATGCGCATCGTTATCGAAGTAGCGAAAAGCGTCAGCCCGCAAGTCGTTCTCAACCACGTTCTGAAACACTCTTCAATTCGCACCAGTTTTCCCGTAAAACTGCTTGTGATCGACGCGAAGATGAAACCGCGCGTGATGAACCTGAAAGAACTTTCCGAAGCCTATCTAAACCACCGGTATTCCGTTATTGCCCGGAAAGCCGAGAACGAGTTGTCCGTGGCCAGTAAACGGGCCCATATCATAGAAGGGTTGATCAAAGCCGTGAGGGTTATCGACACCACGATCGATATCATCCGGCACTCTCCCGACATTCCTCAGGCGACGAAAAACTTGATGGAGACCCTGGAGATCACAGAAGAACAAGCGAAAGCGATACTGGATCTCCGGTTTTCGCGACTAACGTCCATTGAGACGAATAATCTCAGGGACGAGTTGAAAAACCTGAATGAAACGATCGGCCGTTTAAAGGTCTTGCTGTCGGATCCGCAAAACATAAGAAATGAAGTTAAAAAGCTTTTGTTGGAAGCGAAAAACAAATATGGCACCCCCCGCTTGACCAAGATCGGCGGAGAGAAACCAAGCGAAGTGGATATCGAAGATTTGGTCGTTGATCGTTCCATCGTGATCACCGTAACAAAAAGAGGGTATATCCTGGTTTCGGAGTTGCAGAACTACCGGACACAGGCCAGAGGCGGCCGTGGTGCCAAAGGCATCAAAACCAGAGAAGAAGACTTCGCCAGACACATCATGGTGACAACCAAACTGGCAAACACGTTGTTTGTTTCTTCGATGGGTAAGGTGTATTCGTTAAAGAACTATGAGATCGAAGATGCCACCAAAGGCACCCGCGGAAAACATCTCATGTCGTATCTACGCCTGGTTGAAGGCGAAGCGATTCGTACGGTGCTGAAGATGGGAACCGAGTTTACTGAAGACTCCGACTTGTTGTTTATTTCGGCGAAAGGAAAAGTAAAACGGACGTCTTTAAGCGATTTCTCGAGGGCAGGGACTTCGGGAGTCATCGGATTGAAGCTCGAAGAAGGGGACAAAGTCGTGGACGCTTTGCTGGTTCCCGCGGAAGATGCGCAGTGGAATGTGTTCATCGGCACCGCCAAAGGGATGGCCATTCGGTTTCCGCTTGCGAATATTCGTAGAATGGGCCGGGCCGCGATCGGGCTGAAAGGCATCTCTTTAAAACCAGACGACCTCGTGGTATCGATGACGCTTATCCACGAACAAGCCAAGGACGAACCGGTTTTGACCGTTACGACTCGCGGATTCGGGAAACGCACACCGATCGCCAGTTATCGGATCCAATCCCGGGGAGGAATCGGGTTGAAGAATCTTGCCTGGATCCCCGAATTGGGCGATGTGCTGACCGTTCAGGTGATCAACGATGCCGACGAGGTCATTATCGTCACGAAAATGGGGTATACGATCCGCTTTTCCGCATCGGATATTCGCACAATGGGGCGGGTAACCCGAGGGGTTAAAGTCGTTGATCTGGGGTTGGAGGACGAGGTCGCTTCGGTAGAAAGAATTGAAACGGACGAAGAACCTGACATCGGGCAAAAAGAGGCCGAAAAAGAAACGCAAAACGGAGAAAAGGAACCGGTTGGCGTTTTGGAAGAGACGGGGGAAGAAGCAGAAACAGATATCAAGTCAGAAAACCAGGATGACGAAGATTGAGTATGTACGTAGGAGGGAAAGAAAATGCTAAAAGTTACCGAAGAGAATGGTTGGGCGATCATTCATTTGCAGGGCGAATTGGATATGTCCAATTCGAATACATTTAAAGAAGAAGTGGTCGGAACAATGATAGAGAAAGGGAAAAACTATATTGCTTTGAACTTCTCGGGTTTGGAGTATATCGACAGCTCCGGGCTCGGTACCGTCGTCAGCCTGCATAAACGATGCAAGATGAATGGAGGTAAGTTGGCTGTTTACGATATCGGCGAAACCCTCTTGCGGCTTTTCAAACTGACCTCTTTAGATAAGGCCTTGAACTTATATGAGGATAAAGAATCAATTTTTGGACGCGGAGAAAAATGAATCTAGCGATCGGATCCGATCATGCCGGATTCAATCTAAAAGAAGCGATCCGGCTCTATTTCGAGAGAAGGGAGCATTATTTCGTCGATTGCGGCACCTTTGACCCCTTCGAGCGTGTCGATTATCCCGATTACGCGAAGAAAGTCTGCGAAACCGTGTTATCGGGAGAGGCTTCTTTCGGGATCCTAGTCTGCGGGACTGGCATCGGCATGAGCATTGCCGCGAATAAATTCGCGGGCATCCGCGCAGCTTTGGCGTACTTTCCGGATATGGCGAAGTTAGCGCGCGCTCATAACAACGCGAACATCATTGCTCTTGGCGGCCGGGTGATGGGGGAAGAGTTGGCAATCTGGTGCGTCGAATCTTTCATCAATACCGACTTTGACGGGGGACGCCATCAGCTCAGAGTTGAGAAGCTCGATCGTCTCGCAAAATAAACGACCCGGAGCGAAAAACGTGGTGAAAAAACGAAGTATTTCCATATTGTACGGTATATTAATCGTGCTTCTCCCCGTGTTCTTAACGGGTTGTTTTGTTTTGGACATCTTTTTTCCGCTCCCAGGAAAGGCGAAGCGTAATTTATCCGTGTTTATTCACTATAAGAACCTCTCTCTCGAGAACCACGAGATGGTTTCCGTGGAGTTGTACTTCACCAAGGTCCAGTTTGGGGGCGTAGAAGCGGAGGTCAACAAAACATTTACCCTAGCCTTGTCCCCAACCCGACAAACGCAAAACTTAACGGATTTTTTCAGCAATGAGGATATCATTTTGCAACAGTACACTTATTCGGAAAGCCAAGCCGATATCGCGAACCCTTCATTATCCTTTTCGTTAGGACCGGTCGCGACGGTTACCTATATGGACTACGTGGAAAGCGAAATGGGCGGGGAGGGGACAGCCGAAGCGACGACCGTTTCTTTCAATCTAACGGCGACTAATCTGACGGCCCCTGTGAAAAGACTGACAAGCGCTGTCTTCGGAGACTATCCGAGCTTGACCTTGCCGAGTGGGCAAAGCCGACTGCTCCTCTTGTTGAACTTAAAAGCGATTCCGACGCTGCAAGCCCTCAAAATCGGAAACGAACGATCCTTTAGTCTGGCCGGTTCCATATCAATGGTCTCGAGAGACCTCTGTTTTATCAGCGGCACGGTTTCAGACAATTCTTCGGATGAAACGTTAGTCGAAGGCCAGTACTGGACAGTCGATTTCGATCAGACTTCGGGTCTCTCTTTCGAAGATTATTATTGGGGTTTCGGAACCTACCCGATCGAAGGGTCTCTAAAAAACCATCGGTATTTTTTCTTCGCTCCGCAAATCACAAACCAGTCTTATGCCGCCTTCTTCGATCTTTATCTTCCCGGACAAACGAGCAGCGTTGGACGCAAGGAATTTGAGGTGCAGGATATTGACGAATATCGCTTGGATATGACGATTCAGCAGGGCAATTAAAATGCTTTATCCAAAACCGTCTTCCGGAAATGATCTTGGTAATCTAACCGCTAAGAAAAGCGCCCCTCAAAAACGGAAGAAAAAGAAAATCTCGTTCATTTATTGGTTGACCGTTTTAGCTTTAAGCAGTTGGATGATCTATTTGAACGTCCATGTTGTTTTCGAATATCAGGGGGCCAGCGCAAAATATGAAGCCGTTCTGCAGGAGTACGAAACGAAAAAGAAAGAGCTAGAGGAAAAGATGCAGGAATATTTGCGACTTCGGTCCAGAATGGAAGAGCATGGTTTGCAATAATTCTTTAACGGCCGGCATTTTTTCGGATTCGCGAAATTTTTACGTTACGACGTCGGATAAACCAAACCGGTACCAGTTAGAAAAAGCCCGACGATTGGCCGAAGAGCTATCGGCTCCTTACCTCGACAAAAGACGCTCGATTCTAGCAAATCGGGAAGGCGGATTTGATTTTTTCTACGTGGTGGAAAAAAACCGGGTGCTCATACGGAACCAATCCGACATTTTCTTCTTCCATCCCTCCAGCGCAAAGATGCGCTTACGGAATTTGGGCCATGGGCAAAACGAATACTTGTTAGACGCTTTTCAACTGTCCGGACAGGAGCGGGTCTTGGACTTAACACTCGGCTTAGGCTCCGATGCGATTTTAATGGGAGCTTTCCTGCCGGAAGGTAAGGTCGTCGGTTTGGAATCCTCATTGCATATTTATACGATCGTTCGGTACGGTTTACAAGACTATATCGACCCGTCCCCTAGGATCAACGAAAGCATGAAACGAATCACCCCGATCCACGCCGATTACAAAACATATCTCAGGAATTTGCCGGATGCGTCTTTCGATCTCATTTACTGCGATCCGATGTTTGACCACCCCGTGATGCGTTCCTCCGGGTTGAATCCGATCCGTCCTTTCGCAAACCACGAAGGTGTGTCAGCGGAGGATATCTCGGAGATGAGAAGAGTGACACGCGGTCGGATTGTATTTAAAACCCTCATACAAGATCGATTGCTCGGGCAGGTACCGGTGAATAAGATATACGGAAGTAAGAGCAGCGGCATCCTTTACGGGGTCATTCTATGAAAATTCCGATTCTTTTTGGTCCCACGGCCGTCGGAAAAACGGAGTTGATCCTGTCCCTTTGCCGTGACTATCCCATAGAAGTCATCTCTATGGATTCGATGCAAATCTACCGTCAGATGTATATCGGGACGGCAAAACCCTCGAAAGAAGAGTTATCGGCAGCGAAGCATTGGATGATAGACATTTTGGACCCTCAAGAAGAATACAACGCCTATCGGTATCGCTCGGATGCGTTACGGGTCATCGATGACATCCTCTCTCGGAAAAAAATCCCGATCGTGGTCGGCGGAACCGGTTTATACTTGGACGCGCTGATTCACGGAATCTTCGAGGGCGTCCCCAAAAACGAACGGGTGCGGCGGGAATTAAGAAAGGCGGAAGAAAACAGCCCCGGGTATTTGCGCGCTTTTCTTAGGGAAGCGGACCCGGATAGCTTTCAAAAGATACACCCAAACGATATCAAAAGAACGATTCGCGCCCTTGAAGTCTACTTGTTAAAAGGAAAGCCCATCTCATCCACTCAAAAAGAGCGGGTCGGAGACGGACGGTTTCTGATCGTTGAATGCGTCCGCAACCGCGAAGAACTCTACGCCCGTATCGATGCGAGAGTCGAGAGAATGGTCCGCGACGGATTATTGGAGGAGACGCAGGCTTTGTTAGAGCAGGGTTGCACCGAGGAAACGCAGTCGATGAAGGCGATCGGATACAGGGAATCCATACAATTTCTAAAAGGCATCATTCCGACCAAAGAACAGTATAGGCATCTATTGAAAGTCAATACCCACCATTATGCGCGACGCCAGATCATCTGGGGAAGAAAGTACACCCAAAAAATCCTTTGCGACCTATCCACAGACCATTTGGTGGACGGAGAACAAAAAGGCCTTCTCGTTGTTGAAACACTTTTAAAAATGTTATAATCCTACCGTACCGAAGGTGTCAAGCATTTTAGGAACAAGCGATTATCCTTTTGTTGAGGGGAGTTTTCCTCATTCCAATGGCAGGGTAGGGGTGAATATGGCGGAAAAATTCAATCTACAGGATCGGTTTTTAAACCATTTACGGCTGCATAAAGTTGAAGCGAAGGTATTCTTGGTCAACGGGTTTCAAATTAGAGGGGAAATTCGATCATTCGATAGCTTTACGATTCTATTGGAAGATGGAAAAACCCAGAGTTTGATCTATAAACACGCGATCAGCACGATTACCCCCTCGTCCTACGTAAAATTGGCGAAACCCCAAGAAGATGACGCTTCTTCCGATGAAGAATCCAATAAAACGGTGAACGTTTCGAAGTAACCGAATCGAAGCGCGCGGCCAAGGTAGAAGTACGCTACCGAACGGCTGCTTTGCGATCCGTTTTTATGAGAAAAGCGCGCCAATTCAGGTTGGCGCGCTTCTTTTCATTTTCTTTTAAAAAACAACGCGGTCGGTTTTACCGCCTTAGTCTTTCATAAAACCGATCCCCCGGCGCTGTTATATTTTAGAGGTTCAACACTTTCTCGATCGCTTGAAGAACCCGTTCTTTTTGGAAGGGTTTGATAATGTAATCGTCTGCTCCGGAAGTAATCGCTTCCTTGACTTTTGAGTTTTGACCTAAAGATGTGCACATAATCACGCGCGCTTGCCGATCGTAGGATTTTATTTTCCGAAGGGCTTCGATCCCATTGATACCTGGCATCGTGATATCCATAATCACGATGTCGGGATTCAAATCCTTATACTTTTTCTCCGCCTGTTTCCCGTCAGATGCTTCTCCCGCAATCAAATATCCGGCGCCGGACAAAATGTTGCGTATTTGTGTTCGCATAAATAAAGAATCATCTACGATCAGGACACGCGCAGCCATTTTCACCTCCGCTTCCAACGGAATATGATTATACCACTCCTTAAGCCCATTTACGGGTCATAAATAGGAAGCTTTTATGATACAATACGCCGACTTTCAACAAACTTCGGAGGTGGTAGAACGTGCAGCTCTTTCTTCTGGGTCTTCAACATCTATTCACGATGTTTGGCGCAACGGTCGTCGTTCCCCTTTTAACGGGTATCCCCGTCAGCGTGGCTTTATTCACATCCGGCGTCGGAACCCTTTTCTTTCATCTGTTGACGAAAGGAAAAGTGCCAGTCTATTTGGGTTCTTCGTTCGCGTTTATTTCCCCCATCATCGCCGTTACTTCTTACTATGCCGGTCAGGAAGACGCGCTCGCTTATGCCTTGGGCGGCATCGTGGTCGCCGGGATCGTTTACGTACTCTTCAGCGCCCTCATACGGTACTTGGGGCCTGACAGAATCTCTAAGATCTTCCCGCCTATCGTCACCGGAACAATTATCGCTTTGATCGGACTGATACTTGCGCCCGTTGCCGTGAATTGGGCATCCCAGAATTGGCTGTTGGCGATTATCGTTATCGCGACGATCATCATCGTAAAACTCTACACCCGAGGGTTTGTATCGATGCTGCCGATCCTCATCGGTATCGCGGTCGGCTACATTGTATCCCTTTTCTTCGGTGTTCCCGAATACCATTTTGATCAATGGTTCAGCATCCCCCAATTCGCACTGCCTAAGTTCTCCCTTTATGCGTTGGGCATCGTGGTCCCGGCGGCCATCGCTCCGGCTCTGGAGCACATCGGCGATATCTATGCGGTGTCCATGGTCACAAAAAAACCGTTCATCAAAGACCCAGGTCTTCATCGGACTATCCTCGCCGATGGATTGGCCACTTCCTTGGCCGCGTTCTTAGGAGGTCCCGCGAATACCACTTACTCTGAAAATACGGGTGTTTTAGCGCTGACGCAGCAGTTTAATCCTTGGATTATGCGAATCGCGGCCGTTTTTGCGATTATCTTGTCTTTCTTCGACCCCCTGACCAAATTTATCCAAACCGCTATCCCGGAGCCGGTTATGGGTGGCGCTTGCATCATCTTGTTCGGAATGATCGCCACAACAGGGTTACGTGTCCTGGTTGAAAACAAAGTGCAGTTCTCTTCGAAGAATATGATGATTATCTCGATCATGCTCATCTGCGGAATCGGAGGCGCCAACCTGTCGCTCGGGTCCTTCACCCTGCAGGGGCTCGGGTTGGCAGGCGTTATTGGGATTCTCCTCAACGCGGTTCTGAAAGAAACCGAATTACCCAAACAGTAAAAAGCGGCCTCTTTTGGTTTATAATAAGAAAGATAACGGGTATCTACCGACATTCTTGACTGATCCTTAAAAAGGATCGGAAGAAGAAATTTCAAGGTATTCCGTACCCGAAAGAAGGAGGGAAACATGAAACGTATTGTCGGCATTTTTTTCATCGTCTCCATTCTAAGCCTTTCAGTTTTCGGACAAATGGTTACAGGACAGACGGCAACGGCCTTGAACGGCATGGTGGCGTCCGCAAGCCCGTATGCCGCGGAGGTTGGCGCGCGCGTTTTAGAGATGGGCGGTAACGCGGTCGACGCAGCAGTTGCAATGGGGTTCGCCTTGGGCGTCGTAGAACCGTATGCCAGTGGGCCCGGAGGGGAAGGGTTTTTAGTTGTGCGTTTGGCGGACGGTACGACCAAGACCATCGATTTCAAATCCACAGCGCCTGCTGATCTTTCTCTGTACACGAAATCGCCGAGCAATTACTCCACGGGCCTTCTGTCCGTTTGTGTGCCGGGCGTCGTGGACGGATTGTTAACTGCCCTTGAGGAATGGGGCACGATGTCTCGAGAAGAGATCATCTCTCCGGCCGTCAAATTGGCCGAAGAGGGATTCATTTTATCCGCCGATTTTGCGGGTACCTTATCCGATACCTACGAAAAAATACTAAACGCGTCGGGCGACATTGCGAACGTCTACCTCAATGAGATGATGCTGTACAGCGCGGGCGATATCTTTAAAAATCCCGATCAAGCCGTTATCCTTCGAGAGATCATCGAAGGCGGAAGCGAAGCCTTTTATTCAGGGACGTTCGCGGACAAGCTGGACGCCTTTTTCCGTGAAAACGGAGGCGCGATTCGAAAAGCCGACTTGGAGAACTATAACGCGGAGATCAAAGACGCTGTTACCGGCACCTATCGCGGCTACGGCATCTATTCGGTGCCTCCGAGCGTGGCCGGCGCGCAACTGATTGAAGGGCTTAACATTCTTGAGTACTTCAATTTATCGGCATTTGAGTATGATGATCCCATGGTCGTCTCCTTAATCGCCGACGCGTTGTATTTGGCTTCGATCGACCGCCGCAACTATATCGAAGATAGCGATTCGGTTCCGGTGAAAGGGTTAACATCCAAGGAGTTCGCCAAATCGAGATTGCCATTATTGACTCTTGGAGAAGGGTTGAAACGCATTACCAACACGGCTGAAAGAAACAAAACCTACGCGGGAAATCCTTTACCTTACGAACTGGGCGAGTCCTACGTGGATGTAGAATTGGTCGGCAGCGCCGCGTCTTTGGCCGAACCGGCCTATGAGTCTCCTTCCACGACCCATTACAGCGTGGTGGACAGATGGGGGAACGCGGTCAGCGTCACCCAGACTTTGAGCTCCTTCTTCGGGTCCTGCGTTGTCGTGCCGGAAACCGGCATCCTGTTGAACAACGAATGGGCGAACTTTTCCGCCAGCGGCATCAACAAATTCGAACCCGGGAAAAATCCAAGAACGATTATCTGTCCGACGATCATCACCGATCCTGACGGAGAATTGTTTATGGTAGTGGGTAGCCCCGGATCTTCCAGAATCCTCTCGATGATCACGCAAATTATCGTGAATGTCATCGATTTTGACATGCCGGTGACGGCCGCTTTAAAAGCGCCAAAAACCGCGACTTACGATACGGCGGGAGACCTTTACATCGAAGGGGGATATCCGGAAAAAACGCTGAAAGCGTTGGAAGGCCAATACGGGTACAAGTTGGTTCAGTATCCTGGTATCGACCTTTTCTTCGGCGGCGCGAATATCGTTTACCGGTATCCCGACGGTTTATTATTGGGCATCGGGTCTTACAGACGATCCGGAGGCGCGGCCGGGATCGACTAAAACCAATTTCGAATCGTAAGTGTTATACTTGAAGGGCAGGCGGAAACATCTCTTGCGTTTCCGCTTCCCTTTTATCAGTTCGTCTTGAATAGAATCTTTAAATATCACAGACAAGGAGGTAACATTTATGAAGAAAGGCTTATTCCTACTGGCGATCGTGATTCTTTTGTCCGTCGCCGCGTTTGCAAACGAGGTTATCGTTCCGACGCTTTCTCAGCCGGTTATGATCACAACGGCAGGCCAAAGCGCTGGCGCCGCGATGATGAAGGTGTTGTTCACGAAATCGCAAATAAAAGAGTTCGTTTTTGAAAAATTGGTGACATCCGAACAGATTGAAGGCTATAAAACACTGGTCATTGTCGCCGGCGCGAGCTCCAAAGGATTAGGCGCAGCCGGAATCGATCTCGACGGCGAGATAGAAAGAGTGACCACTCTGATCGAAGCGGCGAAAGAAAAAGGGATGAAGGTCGTTGTCGCTCAAATAGAGGGCACCGCAAGGCGGGGTGCCAGCAGCGATCAACTCTTTTCTCTGTTCGTTCCTTATTCCGATTGGGTGATCATCGTCCGAGAAGCGGACACCGACGGGTTCTTTACCTCGCTTTGCGAAGAGAACGGCATTCCCTTAACCATCGTCGAAAAGTCGATCGAAGTCTCCGCACAACTGAATCTTGTGTTTGAATAGGGTAAGGTCTAAGGGATGAAGAAATTTTCCGCTTTTTGTTTATGCGTGTTAATCGCTTTCACGGCCTTTTCTTCGGTTTATTTGCCCTTCACCTACGATATTCGTCCGGGAGAAGGGGTCACCGAACAACGACGGTTAAGCGACTATCTGGATACGTTGAAGTATACTCCCGGAGATACGCCGGTTTTTGTTTTGGATAGCGGGAAAGAAGGAGCCAATGTCCTTGTTCTCGGTGGCACGCATGCCAATGAGATCTCCGGAATCATGGCCGCGATTTTATTCATCGAACGGGCGTCGATTGAGGAGGGGAGACTGTTTGTGATTCCTTTCACCAATGGCAGCGCGAGCACGTGGCGTGATGATAAGAACGCGGTTATTCCCCCATGGTTCGAGTTCACGACTCCTTCCGGCTTGCGACGGTTGCCTTATGGTTCTCGGATGACCAATCCGGAACACGAAATCGAACCCGATCCGGAACAATTCTTTCTCGCGAACGGGATCGCGCTCGACGGTTCCGAAGCGAGGAATTTGAACCGCGCGCACCCGGGCGATCCCCACGGGACCCTCACTCAGAGAATCAGCGCCGCGATCGTTTCGCTCATTTTTGAAGAAGAGATCGATATGGTCCACGACTTTCACGAATCCGGGACGAAATCGCGGCTGGCGTACATGATCGTTTGCAATCCGAAGAATTTGGATATGGGCGCTTTCGCCATCATCGATCTGCAAATGCAGGGAATTGATTTGAAACTCGAAGAGTCCAGCGAAGAATTCTTAGGATTGAGCCACAAAGAGTTTGGGGACAAAACGCCCGCGTTGGCCTTTCTATCGGAAACGCCCAATCCCGGGCAAGACAGCGATCTCACGAAAACGCCCGATGTCGTCAATGATCCGGTTTATCCCCTATACCATCGGGTTTCTTTGCAGGTGGCGATTTTGCGAACCCTTTGCCAATATCTGCCTGACTTTACGGGAAAAACGCTTGAAATAACCAATATTCCTCCCTTTGAGGTATTGCATTCAGAGCAGTTGTACCAATACTATCGATAAGGGGCGTCGCCTTCGCAGATAAAATTCTTTATTCTACCGGTGATGCTTGGTATTTTCTTTTTTTCACGGTTATGCGTTTTCCGATCTCTATCCCTCTCATCATCGCAACCATTCTATGCGTGCGCTATCCTATCTTTGAGGTGTTGTACTCGGAGCAACGATACCAATTTTATCGATAAGAGGTGTTGCCTTTGCAGACAGAATTCTTAATATTACTGGTGATGCTCGGTTCATTCATTTTTTTCGCGGTTATGCGTTTTCCGATCTCTATCTCTCTCATCATCGCGGCCATTCTTGGCGCGTTAAGCGCCGGGTTTGGATTTCCTTTGGCAAAGTTGATAGAAGGGTCTTTCGGCTATCTGGACGCGATTATGATTATCGCTTCGGCGATGATCTTCATGCGAAGCATCGAAAAATCCGGACTGTTGAAAACACTCGCGAATGCGATCGCTCGAATTTTCCACAGCAAGCCTTACCTCCTGCTGGCTTTTATGACCCTTTTTATCATGTTCGCGGGTATGATCACGGGATCCTCCACTGCCGCGGTTTTAACGACGGGAGCCATCGCCTTTCCTGTTCTGACTCAGCTCGGACTAGATAAAAAGAGAGCGGGGGCCATCATTGCGATGTCCGCCATTTTCGGGATGATCGCCCCGCCGGTGAATATTCCCGTAATGATCATCGGTCAGGGCGTCGATATGCCCTATATGGGGTTTACCTATCCGTTACTGTGGTTGACGATTCCTTTGGCTTTTTTGTCGAGCTTTATCTTTGCCGGAAAACAAATCCACCGAATCCGAAAAGAGTCGATCGAGAAAGGCGCCGGCGGCCTTCTTATCTTTTCTCCTTTTATCCTTCTGGTTATCCTGATGTTACTGGAAGAGTTACGGGTGCTTGATCTGGGAATGCCGTTGATCTTCCTGCTCTGCGCGCTTTGCGCGACGATCACTGGTAAGCGGTTCAATTTTTTCAAATCTTCTGTCGATGCGATGGGAGATTCCTTAGGCATCCTGTCGATTCTGGTCGGCGTGGGGATGTTTATCCAAGTGATGACAATGACAGGAGTGAGAGGTTTTGTGGTTGGCAGTTTCGTGAGCATCCCGCAGTCGGTTCTATTTATTACGATGGCGATCGGTATCCCGTTATTCGGGGCCGTCTCTTCCTTCGGGTCCGCTTCTGTCCTCGGCGTGCCTTTTCTTCTCTCTTTCCTCAGCGGGGACGTGATCGTCGTCACCGCCGCGCTCTCCATGCTGGCGGGGTTAGGGGATATGGTGCCGCCGACGGCTCTTGCCGGTATCTTCGCTGCTCAGGTGGTAGGTGAGAAGAACTACTTCAAGATATTTGCGCGTTCTTTGATCTCAGTCGTCATAACGATCATCGTGTGTGTCTTTGTGGTTCTCTACTCTAAAAATGTTGCTTCATTACCTCCGTGGCTTTTCTGGGTTTTATCCGCCGGGTTTTTATTGATTCTTTCACTTTTGAAAGGGAAGGAGGCACCGAAGACCGCATGATGATGAAATTCGTTTATTTAGGAATCCTTTGTTTTCTCATTATCCTTTTGATTCGTTATATCTTTACTTCGAAAAAGAAGTGGGAGTGGTTGATGGCCGCTTTCGTTTTAGCCCCGTGGATTCTACGCCTATTACAGTTAAAGTAGAGAGGTGAATGAGATGAAAAAGACTTGCCCTAACTTACCGTTCATGGGGTTTATTATCGTAACGCTGATCTTGGTTGTCATCCCCGCTTTGACTTATGTCAAGCAGAAAGCGCTCGATACGGTCATTCCGGGACCTGGAGTCACCCGGACGGGCTCTTTGAGCGACTATCTTCCGGCATTAAAAGGGTCCTCCGCTGACACACCAGTCTACTATCTGGAGGGAAAAGAAAGCGGCGGAACCGTTTTACTGGT
>JAAYCF010000294.1 GCA_012744415.1 Thermotogaceae bacterium | reverse complement strand
TGTAAGAGCCAATAGAAAGGATTCAACAAACTGATGAAGGTCAAAGGGTAGTACTTCCGACGAAAGGCTCCCAGGAGATTGAGATAGATCCCCAAGAAGTTGCCAATGAGAAAGTTGAACAGCGACAGGAATAAAAGGGCAGGCGTGAAGAGCTCTGACAGCCACACCGGGTTCCAACCGATCCAGATCCCAAATAGGATCCAGAGGATCGGATTGATCAGAAAAAGAATCGGGGTGCCGCCGATGAACAACTGGAAAGAAAACCACTGTTTCAGTCCGATCGACCGAATCAACTTCAACGGGTGCCGATTATAAACGAGCGTCGTTTGCATATACCCCTTGATCCACCGGGATCGTTGGCGTATCCAATTCCAGACGCGCGAAGTCGCTTCTTCGTAGGTGGTCGAGCGGATGATCCCGACCTTGTATTTCTCCGCAGCGGCGCGAATTCCTAAATCGGCGTCTTCGGTGGTATTGAACGGATCCCAGCCCCCGATCTTTTTCAGCGCGTCCACTCGGAAGTGGTTGCTCGTCCCGCCGAGAGGGATCGGCAGGTTAAGATTGTATAATCCCGGCAGCATATAGTCGAACCAGAACGAATACTCCAACGTGAATAACTTCGTCAGCAGGTTCTGATCCTTATTGAAGTAATTCAACGCGCCCTGGAAACAAATCGTCGAAGCGTCAGACTGTCCGAAGGCTAGCACGGCCTTTTTCAACTGGTCCGGCTGCGGAATGTCTTCGGCGTCGAAAATCACCAAATACTCTCCCCGGGCAAACAACAATCCGTAATTGCAAGCTTTTGGTTTGGTTTGAGGTTTGGACTTGGGTACGACTAAAAACCGCCAGTTGGCGGGAGGCGCCGCGCTTTTCGCCGCCGCGAGGGTTTCTTGATCCACCTCTTCCAACAAAAGGATAATGTCCAGCTTGTTTGCGGGGTAGTCCAGCCTCTTCAACCCTTCAATTAAGGTTCCGATCACCTCCGGTTCCCGAAAAACCGGCACCAAAACCGTGTAGACCGGTAACTTGCTGTCTTGAAGGTTGCGATAGTCTTCCGGTTTCTCCCGATAGGTAATCTCATCCACCGTCCCGTAGAGACTGAGGATGAACTTGAAACCGATCAGGATGACGTATAGCATCTGAATCAGGAGAAGCGATACCCGAAGCGTCACGAAGGGAAAAACGGCCGTGAAAACTCCCAACAGGATAACGCCGGCTATGAGAAACGAAAACTGAGAAAGGGAGAAAACCTTATAAGCCGACTCTTCCGGGTTTCGAAAAAACAACCCATAGACCGCTTCTTTCAGCAAAGGATCTCCGTAGACCTCCTTGGCAAGGTTGAGGATATCCAGATCCGTAACGACCCATTCCTCGACTTGATCGACTTGGTAAAGTTCTTTATAGAAACGAGAAACCCCTTCGTTTCCCGGGTAGGCATTAAGAAGGATCAAAGTATGATTCTCTATTCGATAGGGGAGGGATTGCAACCGTAAAGCCTCTTCTTTAGGCGTTTTTTGAGCAAGTTCTTTGTCCAGTGTTTCCAAGATTCTGGACAATTCGGGCGTGGCGAACCGAAGGCCGTAATGCTCGCTCAGCGCTCGAAAGAGATCATTCCGGCGGACGTGCCCTAAGGTCGCCAACAACCAGCCCAAACGCCCGCCTTGCTTCTTCTGGATCATCAGCGCTTCTTCCAGCTGCGCCGGCGTAATGATACCCATCTCAATCAATACGGTACCTAATTGTTTGTCCACAAGCCCTCCACCGGGTATATGCTTTTACAAGCTTCCATCAACCAACCTTCTACCGAAAAGGACGGCGTTTTTTTCGCCGTTATCGGTTGGAAGAGGTTTTTCGATAAGAAGAGATCAAGAAAAGAACGGCGACAACCACGACGGCCAGGATCCAAAGGATACGCGCCCAATCCATTTTTCGGTCCGTCTTGATCGCTGGATCCCCCACCGATAATGCGCCACCAACGGTAAAACTGACCACTTGCCCGCCTTCGGTCAACAACGCCAAATTGCCCGGCGCTTGCCGAAGCCGGCGCCATTGGGTTTCGGAGATGTTTTTGAGCAGGGCGGGGTCGCCGTGAACGGCGCAAAGAAGCGCCGGTTTGCCTTCGTATTGTCCCGTGAAAAGCAAGGCGTAGGAGACGCCCTTCTCAGGGGTGAACAAGACCGCTCCGGTTGTCGGATGTATCAAGCGCAGCCCGTTTTGAATCCTGATGTTCGGAAAAACACGCCCGATGTCCCCCTCTGCAACAAGAAACAGGTAGGAGTCGCAGGACCGAAAGAGCGTGGCCTGTTCCGTCATGTCATCCAGGGAAAATAGTTCGGGCGAGGTCGTTCGGTACGAACCCTCTCCCTTTTTCAGCATGAGGGATGAGAGAATCGCGGCGCCCTCTTCGGAAAGGGAGGAGAGAACGATGCCGGTTTTGCCGTAAAGAAAGTAGGGAAAGTCATAGAACCGCGCTTCCGTCAGAGGCTCTACGGACTCCCATCGAATAAGGGAGTTGGATTGTATCGCTAAAGTAACGCTTTTGCACTCCCCTCGATATTTTTTACCCTCAAATCGGAGGTGGTTGTAGCCGAGGAAACTTGCCGAAGGCAAAGGCAGAACGACCGTTTTCGCAAAGACTTTCGAATCGAGCGCAACAGTCCCGACCAACCTGTCGTTGAGAAAGACGGCGAGGGTAACCGCCTCTTCTTCCTCAAGATGGGCTGCCGACACCTCAAGCGAAAGGAGCGTGGACTGCGGGATACCCCCGAAAAGATCCGCGGGAAACCCCAGGGTTCGTTCGGCCGTATACACCACTTCGATCGCTTGATCCGACCATCCCAACTCTTCGAAGGTGATCCGTCTCGAAACGGGAGATTCAGGACCGATCGACGGATTTTCGACGGATCGAAAAGCCAGAAGGGGAAGGGTATCGGAGGACAACAGCTCCGCCGCATCGTTTCCAACTGTCAGCGAGCGGTCGGTCAGTGACAACCCCGCCCCCGGTTTGAACAAAACCGTGTCGCCCGTGTCGGGGCTTCCCGTTTCAGGGGCATCCGCTTCCGGTATGGAAGAAGAAAAGGCGATCTCTTTACGGAGCCCTTTAGAGAGAAACCCGAGCAACAAACTGGTTTGGGAAAGGCTTTTCATCGTTGCAAGCGCATATTCCTGAACCACCAGCCTCAACGGCAACACACAACCGGCTCTTTGAAAGAATTGGGCGATCGTCTCCGGCGGCTCGGGGACGCCCGAAAAAGAAAACGTCGTTTCGGGATTGATGGAAAACCATAAAGATTCTTTGGCCAACGGGTTGTGATCGCACTCGGAGTAATCGAGGGTAACTAAGACGTCGATTGTTAGGCCTTGAAAGGCGGAGATCTGCGCAGCCGGCAGGGGGATAGAAATATCGCCTGTTCGGTCCGGCAGCGTTCGGACCGCCACGGGGCGCCCGTTGACGAGGAAGGTGACCATTGTTTTGGGTCCCGCCAAGTCGGTATATGCATAATGAAGACGGACCGACACCTCCGAATCCTGTGGAACGGCCGGTTCTGGAAAATAAAACGCCGCGCGCGAATAAACGCCAAATAAATCCGCTCCGTTTTCATAGCCCAGTCGCGCTAAGCCGTATTCGGTAAGTTGGAGACCAAAGGAAAGAGAAAACGTTAAAAGAAACAATAATACGCACACCGTTCGACGGATCAGCATACCGACACCCCCAGTTAGTTACCGGATAATCCAATTCTACGCGTTTAAGCGCCGTTTTGTCAATGATGAGGGGGAAGAACATCGGGCGACCCGACGGAAATGATTATGAAAAAGCATAGGTCGCAACACGATAGCATTCAAAAAGCTACGAAATCGCCCTTTTATCCGAAGAAGGGCAAAATGATTGTGATATAATCGCCGAAATAATAGAAAGGAGAACCGATGTGGATTGGCAGGGATTCGTAGACTCCGGGGTTTTTCACTGGGTTATCTTACCCGCGTTGATCTTTTTCGCTCGGGTGCTGGACGTGTCGATGGGAACGATGCGGATCATTTTAATCGCTCGGGGAAGACGCGGTATCGTTCCCATCATCGGGTTTTTCGAGGTTTTCATCTGGATCTCCGTGATGAGCCAGTTGATGTCCAGGGTGGACAACCCCTTCTATATGGTGGCCTACTCCGCTGGATTTGCGACTGGCAACTATCTCGGGATGGTCATTGAGAATAAGTTGGCCATTGGAAAAGCCTGTATTCGTATGATCTCCGGAAACGATCTCCTGGCTTTAGTGAATGCCTTGAGAAAAGAAGGCTTTGGGGTGACAGTAGCCGACGGTTGGGGCAGTAAGGGACCGGTGAAGATCATGTATACGATCGTGAGGAGAAAGGAAATCCCGATAGCGGTGCAGATCATTCACCGCTACGACGAAAAGGCCTTTTATACCGTTGAAGATGTGCGAGATGCCAGGGAAGGCGTCTTTTTAAGAGAAACGAAGGTGGATAAATCCCCGCAGCAACTCTGGTTGCGCAAAAAAGAAAAATAAGTCATAAACCGATATGCTATAATAGCGCGCGGCATCGGAATACCGCCGGATACTCGAAATGGACGGCAGGAAGGAGAGAGTGCGATGATCGACATCAAAAGAATACGGAAAGAACCGGACGTCATCAAAGAAGCCTTGGCGCTTAGGAATGACAACCCCGAATTGATCGACCAAATCTTGGCATTAGACGCAAAACGAAGGGAATGGGTCTCTCAAACCGATATGCTGAAGGCCGAACGCAACGCGCTTTCGCAGCAGGTTGCGAAACAGAAGGCCGAAAACAGAGCCGCCGATGTCTCGGAATGGGTTGAAAAAAGCAAGATCATTGGAGAGCAGATCAAATCCAATGACGAGCAGGTCACGCTGCTGGAATCCCAACAACAGGCGATCGTTTCCCTTCTCCCCAATATTCCTTCGGAAAAGACGCCCCGGGGAGCCGATGAGAGCCAAAACGTAGAGATACGGCGTTGGGGAGAACCGCGCGTCTTTAATTTTGAGCCCCTTCCGCATTGGGATTTAGGCCCCAACCTCAATATGATGGACTTCGAACGGGCTTCCAAACTCAGCGGATCGCGGTTTGTCGTGCTCAAGAATAAAATCGCCGCTCTCAATCGGGCGCTAATCTCTTTTATGCTGGACGTCCACACCGTAGAGCACGGTTATACTGAAATGAACGTTCCCCATCTCGTCAAACGAGAAAGCATGTTCGCGACAGGACAGTTGCCAAAGTTCGAAGAAGAGGCTTATCGCACCGATCCGGACGACTACTTCCTGATTCCCACTGCCGAGATCTTCCTCGCCGGGATGCACCGGGACGAAATACTCTCAGAGAAAGATCTGCCCCTCAAATATGTGGCTTACTCCTCCTGCTACCGACGCGAAGCGGGGAGTTACGGAAAGGACGTTCGGGGGATGATAAGGGTCCATCAGTTTGAAAAAGTGGAACTCGTTAAATATTGTACGCCGGAAACCTCTTTCGATGAACTCGAAAGACTGACGGCCGATGCCGAACGGATTCTGCAGCTTCTGGAGCTGCCTTATCGCGTCGTTTCCCTATGTACCGGCGATCTCGGTTTCGGCGCCGCATTGACCTATGACCTGGAAGTATGGCTCCCTTCTTATCAAAAATACCGTGAGATCTCTTCCTGCAGCAACGATACTGATTTTCAGGCTCGACGGGCGAACGTACGCTATCGGAACGCCGAAAACAAAATGGCCTACGTTCATACGCTGAACGGTTCGGGGTTGGCCGTCGGTCGCACCTTGGTCGCCGTTTTGGAAAACTATCAAAATCCCGATGGATCGATAACGGTTCCAAAACGCTTAGTACCCTATATGCGCGGAACAGAAATTATCCCGTGACAGAATGTTAACGATTCGGGCGGTTTTTCGCGAAAAAACGTTTGAACTTTTCCGTAGAGGTACAGTCTAAATAGTGTAAAGAGAATGAACCCCTCACATTTAAGCGGACAATCGTCCGCCTAATTTTTTTATAGAGGGGTGTTTTTAGCCCTCGTGCGATTCTTTCGATTGTATATTGATTGAAAACGATACCCGCAAAAAAAAGACGCTTGATAAGCGTCTTTTTTTTTGGCAAAATGATTCCAAATCTAGCGAAGGCTTTATTTCTTTTTGCTGTTGAGCATTCCCGCGATCAGCGGACTGGCGATAAAGACCGAAGAGTAAGTTCCGACGATGACACCGACTGTCAACCCGAACGCGAAGGGTCTTAGGCTTATTCCGCCAAAGACTAAGAGCATGAAGACGACGATAAAGGTCGTCACGCTCGTATGAACCGTTCGGGTCATCGTTTGACGAATGCTTGTATTGATAGTCTCCAAGGTGTTCTTACCCCGCATGAGCCGCAGGTTTTCGCGCACTCGGTCGTAAATGACGATCGTCGCGTTGATCGAATACCCCAGTAAAGTCAGGATCGCGGCGATAACAGAGACGTCAAAGGATATCTGGAACAAGGAGTAAAAACCGAGGGTGATCACAGCGTCATGGAGCAAGGCCAGGATCGCTCCGATACCGAACTCGTAACGGAAACGTATGGTGATATAGACCAACAGAATAGCTGAAACAAGAATAACGATCCAGATGGCTTTGCTTCGTAGCTCTTCAGCCGCGAATCCGCTGACAGAGTTATAACTTTCTATATCCAGACCGCTTTCTCGCGCTTTGGCTTCCAATTGCTGCTTCTGGTCCGATTCGAAGAATAACACAGTGGTCACGGAATACCGATGCTCGTTTTGTTCCTGATCCCCCATTTGGGAAAGCTTCGAGATGTTGGCCGCTTCCAGGGTTTTTTCAATGCCGCCTATTTTCTCCCTAAAGGCCGCTACCGTCATATCCTCACTCGCTTTGAAGATCAATTCCGTTCCACCGGAGAAATCCACCCCGAAGTTGAACCCGCGCGTGAAGATCGAAATAAGCGATACTGCAATCAAGATAAGGGAGATGGCGAAAAATATCCTCTTCTTTCCGCAAAAATCAAAGGTTTTCGATATCATTTCATGTCACCTGCTTTCGCTACTTCCTTGTGCATGCGAAAATGGAGTTTGGAAGAGAACATGTCGGTGAGGACCCGAGAGACGACCAGAGTCGCGAACATGCTTCCAAGGATACCGATGATCAAGGTTGTGGCGAAGCCTTTGATGGTCCCGGTCCCTAAATAGTACAGAACGACGCCCGCCAGGATCGAGGTGATATTGGCGTCGAAGATCGCGGAGAACGACTTCGAATAACCAGCGGTGATCGCGTTTAGGATCGTTTTCCCGGAACGTATCTCCTCTTTGATCCGTTCGATGATGATGATGTTCCCGTCAATCGCCGTTCCGAAGGTTAAGATGATCCCTCCGATTCCGGGCAGGGTCAAAATAAACTTGCCGAGCGCCATCGCGCCTAAGATGATGATGGTGTTATAGACTAACGACAGATCGGCGATTAAACCGCAGAGGCCGTAGAAGACGACCATGTAGACCAAAACGATTAACAGTCCAAACATCCCGGCGATCAAACTGACCGTGATGATATCACGGCCCAAGGTCGGTCCCAAGGTTCTCTCTTCTAACTTCTGAAGATCCGCAGGCAGGTTTCCGCTTTTGATGAGAGCCGCCAGTTCCATCGCTTCCTGCGCGGTGAAGCGGCCGGAGATCTCGGCGCTGGAGCTTCGAATCGCCGACATCACCTGCGGCGCCACCAGCACGACGTCGTCCAAAACGATCGGCAACTGCTGATCGACGAAGGCGGCGGTGATCTTCCCGAATAGTTCCGTCCCTTTGGAGGTAAACTCCATATCGATTTTAAATCCACCTTTTTGACTGTCGACAGAAGCTTTGGCATTCTTTATTTCCGAACCGCCCAAGTAGAGCTTCTGCGAACCGACGGTGACGAACGGATTCACGAGGTACCATGTGCGTTCATTGCTCGCAGTCTTATCCTTTGAAGGCACCCATACCGCATTCGCGTATTTGATGCCAATGCGTTTGTCCGGCATTTCGATACCGGTTTGCTGCTCTAAGATCTCTCCAAAATAGAGTTGACCTTTCTTTCCGACCAATCGCTCGGCGATCGTCGGGTCGTCGACCCCCGGTATCTCTACCCGTATTCGGGAATCTTCGCCGCCGCTGATCTTGGAAACGACCGCTTCGGTGTAGTTGGCGGCATCCAAACGCTGGCGAACGACGACGACCACTTCATTGGCGATCTCATCCGCGCTTCTCTCAATATCGTTCGGAACCACCACACGGTAGTCTAACCGGGTCCCCCCGCGGATATCCAATCCCAACCGTATGTTCTGAAAAAACAAGTTGATACTTGAATCCAAGAACGCTTCGCTTTTATTTGGCCAAAAAATGCCCGCTAAAGCGACGATCAAAATTACGACAACAAAAAACAAACGTATTCTGTCCGCTTTCAAACACTTTCCCCTCTCTTTCCCTTTCCGTTATTTAGATGAATTATTGGCGTTGTACTGCTTCGTTAGGGTCTTTCGTGGATTTTCCAAGGATTGCGGAGATGGATCGGCGAGTGATTTCCAATTTTGTATCGGCAGTTTGTATATCAACCGTTTGATCTTTCAACGAAATGACCTTTCCTATGATGCCTCCGATCGTGACGATTTTGTCCCCAACCTTCAGTTCGTTCATCATGGTTTTGTATTGCTTATCCCGTTTTCTTTGGGGCATGATGATCAAAAAATAAAACATTGCAAATAATACGACAATCCAGATAATCAATCCAAAAGAACCCAATCCGCCCGCTGGCGCGGCGGCGGTATCCGCTCCGGCGCCCGCCGTCGTATCCGGCGCCGCGAAAGCTCGCAATAAAAATTCCATAACCTGTATCACCTCTTTAAAAGTTGGCATAAATTGTATGGCGGAGGCGGTGGGATTCGAACCCACACGAGCAAATATGCTCACCGGTTTTCGAGACCGGCCCCTTAGCCAGTTCGGAACACGCCTCCGTTTTTTAACCCCGTATTATATCACGTTTGATTCCGAATCCGTCGTGATTATGACCCGTCGGGCCGATAGCCTCCCAACCGTATTTCTCCCTCTTCCAAAACCAGCATAACCTTTTCATAAGCCTTGGTTGCATAAAACTTGCGATCTCTTATAGCCACTTCCGTTCCCGGTTTCATGACCTTCCGGGCGATGATTTTTGAGCCGATCGAGGAATCGGAAATTTTCCCTTCGATATCCTCCAACTCCGATTGCAAACCCGGCGTCTCGGCGTTGAGATTGTTAATGGCATTGATTGACTTGACTAAGTATTCGATCTTTTCCGAAGGAAACTTCTCTCCCAAAGCATTCCGAAGTTCCCTCAACTTTTTTACGATCTGTGTGAGCTTATTGAGGTTGTCCATATTGAGGGAGATTTGGGAACGCAGAAGCGCGGCCCTTTGCCGCATATCCGGATCGATTCCTACTTCCACGGACGTCTTTAGGTTCATGTCGGAACCGATTTCGTTCGCCTCCACCACATGCCCCGCGGAGACCGATCCGCCGATGATGCCACCGGGTTCTCCAACCGCGATCACGTCTCGTTTCGAACGAACCGTCGAATTGACGACCGCATTCGCGATGATGATATCTCTCTTCGCTTCCAATTCGGCATTTTCAACAAACTTCACTTTCACGTCTCGGCCGGCTGAAATGAAAGCCTTGCTCCGGCCTTTCACGCCCGCTTCTATTTCGATGTCTCGGCCCGCAATCAAGGTGGCCCCTTCAACGATATCGGACACTTTTATGTCTTCTCTTGCTTTTATGACCATTCCCGGCATCACCATCCCCTCGATGATGACGGATCCTTCGAATTCGATGTTGCCGATGCCGACGTCGGCATTGCCATGCACGAATAAGATGGTGTCGACATTAATCCGCTCCCCGTCGAGCTGTAAGATACCTTCCCCTTCGGATACCAGGCGGAGGTCACTATCGATCAAGGCCGTGTTTTTGCCTTTGTAGATCACCAGCGACTTATCTTTCGGAACCTTTGGATGAACCTCGGAACCGAAGACATCGGTACCGGCCTTCCCTTCAACCGGGGGGATCTTTTTGGCGATCAGCGCCCCCTTTTTCACGATAAAATTCCGGTAGAGGTTTTTATCGGTATGAGCCAGTTTACCGGAACAAAATACCTTCAATTGATCCAGATCAAAATTGAAAACGATATCCGCATCTTGGCAGGACTCCGACGGTACGCCACGGGCAAACAAATAAGGCACATCCGGAATATAGGCCGATAAAAAGGCGGTGATCTTTTCTTCCTTAATTCCAAACCGTATGTTCTGAGCATGGATCGCTTCTTCGACTTCCGACTTTTGTGGGCCCCGGTTGTCTCCTTCTTGAGGGTGAAAAACCAAAAACGCGTTCATCTTCTGGGCGTCAACGATGATTTCGACTCTACGTTCCACAAAAACCTCTCCTTTAACGGGGGGTTAGCTCAATATTCGTCTAGCTGAATCCTCAGTTCGTTGATTGCCTGGATTATCTGGTCGGGAGAGATGAGTTCCCCGTCTACCCGGTTGATCAAATTCAACAGTTTTCCTTTCTTGTTAAGTTGTGATACCTCTTTATAGATCTGACCCATGTTCAACTCGGCTACCAAAGCCGCATCCACCCTTGAAATCAGCTTTTTCAGCCTGGCGTTGGGAAAAGGCCATATCGTGATCGGACGGAAAAGGCCTACTTTGATTCCATCCATTCTGGCCATCCTGACAGCCTGACGGGCGCTTCGAGAAGTCGACCCGTAAGCGATTAGAAGGATTTCGGCATCTTCTACCATATACTCTTCATAATTCATGATCTCGTCCAAATGAAATTGAATTTTTTTATCCAGCCGTTTGGCCAGTTTATCCGCGACGTCGGAGGTTCCCAAAGGGAATCCGGTCTCATCGTGAACCAAGCCGGACACATGAAAACGGCTTTTTCCCATCATTCGCAAGGGAGTGATGAAACCGCTGACCTCTTCATAAGGATGGTAGATCTCTTCTTCGTCCAGATTGTCCGCCATGCGCTGAAGCACCCACTCCTGTGGAATCGGGGGTACTTCGATGCTTTCTCTCAGATGTCCTAAAGACTCGTCCATCAGAAAGATCACGGGAACGCGAAAGCGCTCCGCCAGAAAAAAGGCGCGAACGATCAGGGTATAGGTCTCTTTTACGCTATTCGGATAGAGCGCGATAACGGGATGATCGCCATGCGTGCCCCACCGGGCTTGCATGATATCCCCTTGAGAAACTTTCGTCGGCATACCCGTAGAGGGCCCCCCCCGCATCACGTTGACGAAAACGCACGGTGTTTCAGTCATCGCTGCGTATCCAATGGCTTCCTGCATCAACGAAAAACCGGGTCCGCTGGTCGCTGTCATCGATTTCGCCCCCGCAAGGGAAGCACCGACGATGGCGCAAGCGCTCGCCAATTCGTCTTCCATTTGTATAAAGGTTCCGCCGACCTTTGGGAGTTCTTCCGCAAAGGTTTCAGCTATCTCCGTTGCGGGCGTGATCGGATAACCGGCAAAAAACCGGCACCCCGCGCTGATCGCGCCGCAGGCGCAGGCTTCGTCGCCTGATACCAATACGTACTCACCTGTTTTTATCATAAACTCATTCCCCTTCCCGTTCGGAAACGTCAATCGCGAATTCGGGACATAACCGTTCGCATTGCTTGCAACCGATGCAAGCGTCCGGGTCGTCGACTTTCGGCGCGTTTGATGCTCCTTTTTTTATCGTTTTTGTCGGGCATACTGTATAACAGATACCACACGATTTGCAAAATTCGGGATTGATACGGACGTTATACTTTTTCTTCTCAGGCAAAACGGACACCCCTTTACCAGTTATAGTAAAAAAATCTGTTTGATTTTTTCAAAATCGTAGGGTTTCAGCGATAAACAAACCTTTTTGTCATCACGTAATCTTACCATAAATAGCAAATGATTGCCAAATCGCTTTTCAGAAAGCCGTACCCGTTCATACCGATATCCCTGCTTCCGATAAACGATCGACTCCTCGACGCGATCATAGGTGAGGGCAGATCCTAAAAATCGTCGGACGAGAACCCCGGCCCCGATCAAGTACAAAAGGAACGCAACCTTCAACCCGATCCAGGCGGGAAAAAACAAAAACACGGTCAGCAGCAGTCCATCCACGACAAAAAAAAGGATAAACAACATCCTTATAGATTTTTTGACCGGTATTATATCCAACATATAAAAAAAGCGCCTAAACGCGCTTTTTTATGCAATTTTTTTAACTTTTCCAGCTTTAAGACACTTGGTGCAGACTTTTATCCTTTTGTTTCCGGTTTCGGATCCTACCGTGACAGTCTGAAGATTGGGTTTCCATCTTCGTTTCGTTTTGCGATGCGAATGACTCACCTTATATCCTGTGGAAGGTTTTTTTCCGCAAACCTCACATACCCAGGCCATGGTACTCCTCCTTTCCCAAAGACAGTTATATTTCGACGCTGATTATAACAATTCCAGGGCGTTTTTGCAAGTGACCGTCCGACATATCCGAAATTTAAACCACCGGTAATTTCTACGTAACCAGACAGCCGCGCCCTTAGTAACTGGCGGAGGAGCTGATCGATATCCGAGGCGAAGTGAGCGTCGCATAATCGAAAAATCGTCTCGATCCGATTCCAATATCGATATTCGTTCGAGTCTTTTCCCCGTAAAAACCCAACCCGACGGAATAGTCGTAAAAACCAGACGTATTGTAAGTAAAATCACCCATCAGAGAAAATCCGTCCGTGATGAAAAAGTTCAGCATGCCCCCGATATCCGTCCCAGATAACGGGCGCCATTTCCCGTGGAGTTGAAAAAACCCGACCTCGGAAAAGGGTACATTGACAAAAGCGGCAATGACGGTTTTAATCCGGTAAGTGTGCGCCGCAGGTGTCCAAATCAACTTTTCCGTCGTTGTCATCGTAGGTGTGGCGGATAAGGATGAGGCTTCGAAATTCAGATCCCAGGGCGCGATATAATTCAACTTCGCCGCAGTGATGGGAATATTCGAAACAGAAAAGCCCGCGAGGGTCTTTTCTTTTCCGATCAGTACGGAAAGGTCCGCTTTCCACCCACCGCTCGTTAAGAGCGTATGCGGAATCGTGAACAGGTCCAGGGCGCCTAAGTCAGCGGAGGAGTACAGAAGGCCGTCGACGGTCGCGGTTCCGGCGTAGACGGCGCCGTTGCTCACCAAATTCGCTGTGGTGTTGAAGTGGGAGGTTAGAATCGGCGTGTACATGCCAATCTCCCCTGCTACCTGGAAGTAGTCGAACTTCAACGCGGCGAAGATCCCCGCGGAAGCATGGATGTCGATCACGCTACCGGAAAAGTCGTAAACATCATTCGCAGGAGGGATCTTTCCCGCAATGGTTTGCGCTACCCATTCGGGAAGGAATAGAAGAGAATCGACATCGGACTTCATAAACACACCAATCCCGAAGTTGTCGACGGTATGCCCGAAATGAAAATCGGAGTTGGCGATCGCCGAAAGGTTCACATCCCCCGAGAGCACTTTTTCGATATCCGCCCCGAAGTTTAGAAGCGTTGGCGTCGCTCCGTTAAGTGAAAAGAGGGTTCCAATCGCGGTCAATGGCAATAAATTCTGTTGAAGGCGAAGTTCAAAACCATCCTGAGAAAAAAACCCGCTTGAAGTTCGAAACGCGGATAGCAGCTCGAAATCGATATCGAACGGTGGAAATTGCGCCCATTCAGGTTCCACGGAGATCATCGGCAGCGCAGGCTCGGTGGGAACCGGAACCGGTTCAGTTTGGAATGTCGGAACCGTTGTTTGCGTTCCAACGACCGGTTGCGTGCTCGGTAGGGTCGTGGGTATCGTAACCTGTGTGATGACCACATCCGGATCACCTAAGAGCGTCGTAGCAAGCAACATCAGTAACATCCATAATACGAGGCAATACGCTTTATTCCGCATCTTCCTCCCCCTTATCTTCATACCCCTGGTGCAAGAGCAAAACTTCGCGAATCGACTTCGCGACCATTAAACATTTTACCACAAATCGCGAGGGAATGGCAAATCCTTGGCTCTTTCGCGGAAAGGGGCGTTTAACGCTGTCACCCTCTTTGGAAGATGTTTTCAGACCAACGGTTCCAGAAGTGGCTCTCTACCCTCTTCGTTTGTCGCGATACATCTCCTTGTCGGCCAGCGCTAACAACCCTTCTGCCGAAAGCGCTTCCCCGGGTTGGTATCGGGTTACTCCAAAACTGAAAGTCACCTTCACTCCCAACGCTTTGAACTCATCGTTGACGCAGATGCCTTCTCGGATTCGGCTTAAAACAGACACCGCTTGAGCGGTATCGAGACCGGGAAAGAGGATGCCGTATTCGTCCCCGCCGATGCGCGCGACCAGATCTTTGGAGCGGGTTTTTCGTTTGAGTTCGGAGCCCACCCATTGCAGAACTTTATCTCCGTACAGATGGCCATGAAGATCATTAATGCGCTTTAAGGAATCGACATCGATGAAAGCGACAACAAAGGATCGCCGCTTATCGGAGGAGTCAATCGCCCTCGTCAGTTCGGCGATGAATCGGCGGCGATTGTATAAACCGGTTAATTCGTCCGTCGAGGCCAGCCAGTCCAGGCGGGCCCCCTCCTTCTCTTTGGATTTTAGAGAGGTGAGGAGCGTTTCCTTTTCCATTTCCTGCGATTTTATAAAGCCCGAAATCGTCGAAGCCATCCGATTGTAGATGGACTCCAATTCGTGAAGTTCCCGGCTTTTATTGGGGAAAACCGTCACGATAGGGTCGAAGTCCGCGGGATTCTGCTCGAACTCCTCCATCTTTTTAAAAAACCCCTTTAGCGGTCGAAAGTAATGCTTGACCGCGTGTATGTTCGACCAGATGATGACCATGATCGTCAGGATAAAGAGACCGTTGATAAAGATAACAAAAAAGCGCCCAAAGTTCTCCAGACGCGAAAAATCGACCTGGATGCGTATACGGAGCATCATCGCTTTCTCAAAGGCGCTCAGCCCCGACGGTATCCAATTCTTGTAGATCGTGAACACGCCGTCGATTCCGTGAATAAATCGATATCCGTGATCTTCATGACCCATCATAAAGTTTTCGCGTTCCCCTTGAGGCATCGGGTCGAACCCTTCGAAAGGCGCGAAAGAGGCATTATACGCATCAATGCTGCGAATAAAATCCTTCTCGCGCTCGTAATCGCGCAATTGATCCCAGAGTCGGGAGACAACAGTCCGGTCCAGGTTAATGCCGATTTCGAAGATCTCGTTGTTCGGCAGGCGGATAAAGCTGAAAAGCCGCGGCGTCATCGACCCGTGCTCGAAAGCGAATGCGTCAATCATCTTCTCCCTTACTTTGAGCGCGCTGATACCTGAATTCCAGTAGGTTTTTATTGTGTTAGAGAAATCGAATCCCAGATCTTCCGGATAGTTCGTGCGGGACACGATCCCTTTTTCGCTGATGAGGTACCAGTTCGCCGACTCTGTCCCCTGTGGCGTTAACAAAGAAAGATACTCCTGCATTAGCTTTTCGATTTCGTCGTCACGGATCGTCGGGTTGTCTTCGAAGGCTGTGTAAGCGTGATCCAGCAAATCGGTCAACACCGTTCGGAAGGAGGCTTGATAGGCTTCCAGCGTATTTCCCCATTGGTCGATGAAAGAGGCGATGGAAGAGACGGTATGTTCGATGGTGGGTTTATAAACGTTGTGCTCATACAAATAACGCAAGACAAAAGTCGTCATGACGATGATCACGACAATGACGAACAGAGCGAACCAAAGATAACGCCCGATTAGTATGCGGACAAACGGCCTTATCTTCATCGGATATCTCTCCTCAGCTTCGGGATCCTAACCGCGCGATCACGGCAGAAGCCCCTTGAGGTAACGGCAATGCGGGATGATGATACGGAATTTTACCATATCGAGAGAAGAGAAGCATAATCAACCCCTAACTGCGTTTCGACGCTGAAGACTCCATCCGTGAAGGATACGAAGGGACCGAATGGGCGCGAATGATTAACCCTCCGGATCGGTCTGAAAAACGAAGAATACGGTTTTTTTGACATCCGCTCATTTTTCTGGTAGAATAAGGCAAATTTTATCCGGAGGAAAATCGTGAACGTGATGCCCGAAATCGCAACCATATCTTCTAAGAATATTTGGTGGTGGAGACTCCCCGTTTCAGACGGGAGCTCTTTGGTTGCCTAAAAGGGTTCAAATAAGTCTGAAGCGGGGAACGAAAGTTCCCCGCTTTTTTTTTCGAAAATTTAATCTTTCAACCACTAAAGGGGGTTATTGTGTATGAAGAAAAGAGAGCAGATCATTTTGTCGCCTGAGGAGATTCCTTACTACTGGTATAACGTGAAAGCCGATCTTCCCTTTCAACTGGATCCTATTTTACATCCCGGCACCAATCAACCGGCCCGCCCGGAAGAACTGAAGCCCATTTTCCCGGACGGTTTGATCGAGCAGGAGTTCACCCTTCAAAGAGAGATACCGATACCGGAGGAGATCCGTAACGAATACGCGATCTACCGGCCGACCCCGCTCGTTCACGCGACAGGATTGGAAGAGTATCTGGAAACCCCAGCAAAGATCTATTTCAAAAACGAAAGCCAGAATCCTTCCGGCAGTCACAAAGTGAATACCGCGCTCGCGCAGGCTTTCTTCAATATGAAGGAAGGGATCGAAAAACTCGTCACAGAAACCGGAGCGGGACAATGGGGAAGCGCGCTCTCCTACGCAGGAAAAAAGTTTCATTTGGCGGTTGAGGTCTATATGGTTCGGGTGAGTTACTTATTGAAACCGGCTCGGCAACAAATGATGCATCTTTTCGGAGCCGAGGTCTATCCGAGTCCCAGTGAGAGAACCGAGCACGGCCGCGCGATTTTGGAAAAGGACCCCAACTGCAACGGTTCCTTAGGTATGGCCATCACCGATGCGGTGGAAGTCGCGGTTAAGAGCCAAAACACGAAATACGCTCTCGGAAGC
The DNA here is from genome assembly GCA_012744415.1 of Thermotogaceae bacterium. Classification (GTDB taxonomy): domain Bacteria; phylum Thermotogota; class Thermotogae; order MWEM01; family MWEM01; genus MWEM01. The sequence continues at coordinate 12,594 of JAAYCF010000294.1, read as the reverse complement.
GTCCTGGATCACGTGCTGCTTCATCAAACCATCATCGGACAAGAGGTTAAGAAACAGCTCAAGATGATGAACATCAAACCGGATATTTTAATCGCTTGCGTGGGTGGGGGATCAAATTTCGGGGGATTCGTCCTTCCCTTCATTCCGGATCGTTTGAAAGATCCCCAATTGGAGATTGTCGCTTCCGAACCGGAAGCCTGTCCGTCGCTTATGAAAGGCGAATATCGGTATGATTTTGGCGATACCGGCCATCTGACGCCCCTCTTGAAAATGTGCACCCTCGGCTCTGATTTCCTCCCACCGCCGATCCACGCTGGAGGGCTGCGCTACCACGGCGCCAGCCCGATCGTCAGTCGATTGGTAACAGAGAAGTTGGTTCGACCGGATGACTTGACTCAAGAGGAAATCCTCCAAGCCGCCCAAATCTTCTCTTTAACGGAAGGGATCATCCCCGCTCCCGAGTCCGCCCATGCCATCGCCTCCGCGATCAAAGAAGCGAAAAAATGCAAAGAGAATCGCGAATCCAAGACCATCGTCTTCAATCTTTCAGGGCATGGGCTACTGGATTTGGCCTCTTACGACCATATTTCGAAGATAAACGGCAAAGGTCTGTAACCTCATAAACACCGTTCGGATGCGATCTTCGGCGCGTTCTTCCTTAAGGCGGTACCGTAAGGAAAAACGCGCCAAGGATCTATCCATGAAAGATGCGAATGGACAAGGAGTATCGCTCGAAGAAGAGCTTGGAGCGCCGTTTTTGGAGCGCCGACATTTATGTCGGCATGGGTTCTATAAGGGTATCCCCATTGCGCAGGTAAAGACGAAAGGAAAGATGTTAACGATTGTTTATTCGTTTTCGTTTGGGTAATACGCTATCGTTCTCGTAAGACTCATGCCGAACTTTAGTTTATTGCCGTAAAAATAAGAGAAATGCGGAAAACCCCGGTTTTGGAGTGCGACAGCTACGTGTTTCTAGTAGGTGCGCCTTCAGGTTCGCTTCATGGGCTCCTTACAGAGCATCATTTCTAATAAGCGGGTGTTTAACTGCGTTCGTAAAATTACCCGGCAAACTAAGCCGACATAAATGTCGGCGCTCCTTATAATCCGCTTATGACGGGGTATCGTAGTGTTTTTTACGACGTGACTAGCATCGGTATCATAACAATCGTTCCTTATTTTTACCGTATTAAACTTTAGTTGGGCATGAGGCATTGCGGGAACGACAATGGTGCGCTTAAACCGAAAACGTGAGGTTGACGGATGAAGCTCGAAAGAGGCACTTCGAAAAAACCCCATGCCGAACTAAAGTTCTCCGCCTCAGCGCCGCAATCCTCACCCTCTTCTTTGAAAAACGAAATTGAAAGCCGCTCTTCCTCCCAAAAAGGTTCATTTCCCTATTAAGAGTGTTATAATTTATGGTTCAACGAAATATCTCCAAAGAAACGTCGCAGGCGCTCCTTAAGTTTCTTTGAAGATGAGGAGGACGGCATGAAGAGAAGAATTCCTGTGTTTATTATGTTCTTTGTTGTTTCGTGCGCGCTTGGATTCGCGCAAGTCTTCTATCTTGCAGTCGTACAAGCGCAAGAGGCGTTTCCGGACCAAGCTTTTCAGTTACGACACTTCCTAAAAAACCAGTATACCGGCGCGGAAAAAATCGTGGTTTGCAGCGGAAACACGCAAGTGACGACCCTGTTCAGCCTCTATTCTCAAATCTTCTCGCCGACATCGAATCAAACTCCCTGGGAAGCCCTCTTCGAGATGCTTGAAATCGAAGCCGTGTTTCCGACGCGAAAGGATTTGGCGGGAGGCGTCTCGCCGATGTCTCAATCGCTCCCGGCTTTCGTCAAAATCGTGGCCACCGACAGAGAGGAATCTTCGGGGCTGCCGCTCTATTACGCCCGGAATATCGGCAAGAAAAACGTCCTGTTCGTCAATATCACCGAAGTGCCTTCAAATTGGTATGAGCGTTTGCGCAAAGAGGTAAATTTCCTTTCTTACGACGCGATCGTCCTCGTCGTTGACAATCCGGACTTTCGTATCGTTCCGGAAAGTTTACGCTCCAAAACGATGGTGATTCCCCGAAAGACCGCGATCTATCGGGTCGATCTGGAATACGGCCTTTTGATAACCGAAATGAAGATTCCATTGGAGAAAGAGGTCCCGGACTCTCTGAAAACGTTGACAGAGGATTTCTCGCGTTGGACGGAGCAAGCCTTTCCAATCGACCCCGAGGGCAAATGTTTTCTATACGAAATCCCGTTTTTTAGCATGATGGGGATTATGATGAACAGCCTGTTTCCGATGGATCTGGCGATCTTTTGCCAAAGGAGCCTTCCGCTCCAGGCAACGCCTCAGGAAACGATCTCCTTTTTCGAAAAAGACGTGTTCGGTACCTTGTATCTGGACAACGCCAGCATCCGGAAGTTGTTGGAACGCTCCGCCTCCGCTCTGGATATCGTCGACGGGGAGATCCTCTTTCGATCGCCGGCCGATTTCTTTTCCTTATGGGGGGAGCCCTATTTCCTCGACTTAACGAAGCCGAAGGGGGAGCGGTTGATTCTGAGAACCTTCGACAAGTCCCAAAGAATCGGTTTTTTTGGCCCCAGAGAACTATTGGAAAAAACCGTTCCCGGGATTAAAATCCTGGATATTTCCCCGCTGCCTTACGTTTTTTGGGCGATGAAGTACGGGGCAGTTCATCTGGATCCGGCCTGGCAGGCGCTGACACAGCCTTATTTTATAGATTACGTGATCCAAAAAGGCGATACCCTCATCAGTATCGCGAATGCCTATGGCGTGACGGTGGAAGAGATCAAGCAGTATAACCCCGGATTGATCGATATGTACCTGTTGCCGGGCGCGGCATTGAAAATTCACCTTCCGATCGGAGATTAGCGATAACCCTTCGATCGTGTTTGGCTGATCGGAAGCGCACTGGTTTTCTGAACTCCTTTTGATCGTTTTTTTTATTGAAAGCGATCGTTTTTTCAGATTGCCGTTTTCGTCTCTATATCCATCACACTACCTTACCTATTTGGTTTTAGGAATTTCGGATATATAAAAGAAATCCGCGATAAAGGAGCAAGATTTTGGAAATCATCTTATTTCTTGTGATTCTTACGATTGTGGTGTTAGTCCACGAATTAGGGCACTTTCTTTTCGCGAAACTCTTCAAAGTGCAGATATTGCAGTTTGGAATCGGATTCGGGCCGAAGATTTTTTCGAAAACGGGCAAAGACGGGGTAGAATATCGCGTGAATATCTTTCCCCTGGGAGGATACGTGCGTATGGCGGGGGAAGACCCGACCGATACTAATCATACGGAAGAGGAAAGAAAAGGGTTTTTTTACGCAAAACCCGCTTGGCAACGATTTCTGATTGCGTTTTCCGGACCACTTTTTTCAATCCTCTTCGGCTATCTCTTTATGACGATGACCTGCGCCATTTGGGGCATCCCCACGATCGCGATCGAGAGGGTGGGGGGCAATACGCCGGCCGAGCGCGCCGGGTTGTTGCCTGGGGATATTTTACATAGTGTCAATGGGCGAAGGATCTTCGGGCTTGACGACTTTTCCAACGCCGTACAAAAAGAGGCGCAGTTTTCGGCAACTATCATCCGAGAAGGCGAAGCCCGCGACTTGGCGATCGTTCCGGAAGTCTTCCCTCAGCAGACCAACTATGTGATTGAGACAGAGAATCCCTTCCCCAACCTGGAAGGAAAAACGCTTCTGTCAATGAACGGAATCCCCTTATCGATAGCGGACTTGAAAAGCATCACCGATCAGCAGTTAGACTTAATGATCGAAGGCGGAGAGTCGATCCCAGTCACACTCAAAGCCTTTACGACGCTGAACCCGCAGAAGATGATCGGAATCGTGTACTCCACCCTTTCGACGAGGATAAAAGACACGGCCTATCCTTTCGCAAAGGATGACCGCATCCTTTCTATCAACGGTGCGAAGGTGGAACAGAGCGGTGATTTCTATCCAATTCTCACCCTTTTCGCCTTCACGCAAGAGGAAAACCGCCATTTCACCTATTTGGAGACGCGCGGGGATGTCGTTACGCATCAATTTTCTCAACCCTCCGTCAGGAAAGTATCCGTTTTGGTGGAACGAAATGGCTTGCCGACTGAGCTTGAAATGTCTTATCAGGATTTTACCGAAGCTTTAGAAAACAGCCTGTTTTATCCCGCCAACGAAAACCAGTATCCGGGCAATCCTTTTCAGGCGATCGGGTTGGGTATCCAGCGCACAAATGGCATGCTGACCAGTATGGGTAGCATCATCGGCAGCCTGTTCACCGGAAAAGCGAGCGTAAAGGATTTCGCGGGCCCGATCGGGTTGGTAAACATCATTGGGCAAGCTTCGCGGGCCGGTATGGAAACATTGATGTTCCTCCTGGCATTTATCACGCTCAACCTCGGTATCATCAACCTCCTCCCGTTACCGGCCCTGGATGGCGGTAGGATCGTTTTCAGCATTGTTGAGATGGTAACGCGTAAAAAAATCAACCCTGTGATCGAAGGATATATCCATACCGCCGGATTTTTCCTTCTGATCGGGTTCGCTATCTATATCTCGTATTTCGATATCATCCGCTTTATGCGTTAAAGCGACTTCTGAAACAGCGCCGGCTGGAAAATCGGTGTACATTAGGATTCTCACTATTAAGGGTATAAAGGAGGTGTCCGGCGACAATACGCCGGGTGAATTTGAAAAAGAAAGGTCTATTCCTGTTTTTATTGCTCGTATCGTCACTCTTCGCGTTCGCCCAAACAGAAGGCGAAGACACGCTGCATATTAAGGCGGATCTGTTTAAATTTTTCGAAGACCGTATCGAGTTCTACAATCACGCCGAGATTATCAAAGGCGAATTCAGCCTAATTTCCGAAAAGTTCTTCCAAATTCTCAGGGAACGCGGGGAAGATCGCAAGGTTGAAGCGCGGCAAGGGATATTCGTGGAGTTCGAAACCGGTCGCGCCACCGCGGTTGAGCTGGACTACGACCTGGTCGAAGAGACGGGAACCCTCAAAAACGAGGTCCACAGCATCATTAAACCGGGTGAGAGCGAGGACTCGGTAGAAGTTTTCTGCGACATTATGGAGTTTGAAACCCTCGCCAAGCTGTACAAGGGAAAAAACGAGATGGCTGACAGGCCGGTAAGAATCTATAAGGGAAACCTGTACGCCGAATGCAGCGAGTTTGTTTACACAGGGGATACCGGCATCATCGAGTTATTCGGAAAGGTTTATGTTTACGATCCGGATAATCGGCGAAAGCTCTGGGGCGAGTATGTAAAGCTCTTCCTGGAAAGCGATACGCTTGAAGCTAAAAACGCGGTGATGGAAGTCATCACGAAGAAATAAACGCAAAGGGGGTCTCATGTTGATACGAATGATCTGTCCCACCTGTAAAAAAGCCTCTCCCGATCCGGCAGTATATCGCTGTCCCGACTGTGGAGAACCCTTTGAGCTAGAGTTCGAAGCGCGTTTTCCGATAGAAAAGATCCGGCAGCGTAAGGCCAATCTTTGGCGCTATCGGGAAGCGATCCCCATCGAAGCGGATAAAGACATTGTCTCTTTTGAAGAAGGATTCACGCCCTTGTTAAAGTTTGACATCAAAGGATATCCCATATGGGTCAAACAGGATCATTTGTTCCCGAGCGGTTCGTATAAGGATCGCGGCGCATCCGTACTCATCAGTTACGTCCGTTCGATGGGGATAAAAAGCGTCGTCGAAGACTCCTCGGGAAATGCCGGCTGTTCCATCGCGATGTACGCCAGCGCGGCCGGAATCGAATGTGAAGTGTTTGTTCCGCAGGTGACCTCTCCGGCTAAAATGGAGCAGGCGCGGATGTTGGGCGCCCGTATTCGCAAGATACCCGGCTCTCGCCAGGAAACGGCGCAAGCGGTCTTGGAAGAAGCGAATCACGCCTATTACGCCTCTCACGTATACAATCCCTATTTTATGCAGGGAACAAAAACTTTGGCTTATGAGATTGTCGAACAGATGGATTGGAAAGCCCCCGACCGTTTGATCCTCCCGGTCGGCAACGGCACGCTCCTGCTTGGCGTATACAACGGGTTCAAAGACCTGCTCCGAGCGGAGATCATTGCGGAAATACCTAAGCTGATTGGCATCCAAACTGAAAGCTGTAATCCGCTGGCTTCCGCTTGGGAACAGAAATCGGTAAAACCCATCTCCGTCGTCTTGCAACCGACTGTCGCCGAAGGGATCGCGATCGCGCAACCCGTTCACGGTGAGCGCATCTTGAAGGTGGTCAAAGAAACGGGCGGTTATCTTCTTTCGGTCACAGAAGAATCGATCCTCCGCAACTGGAGGGAGATGGCTAAGAAAGGCTTCTTTATGGAATTAACATCTGCCACAGCCTTCGCCGGCATCGAACGCGTTCTGGAGAATGAGGCGGATGCAAAAGGCCGCACGGTGAGCCTGATCACCGGACACGGGCTCAAATCCGTCGGACATTTTTGACGGATCGATCGTTCTTTCATCCCTTTTTAAAAGGCTTCGCAGAAAACGCGAAGCCTTTTTTCATTTTCCGATCCTTAATGCGGCGTGATCACCTTGTATTAGCGCTCCTCACTTCCCGTGAGCCATTCGTAGAACAATCGGGCGTAGATTTTACAGGCTTTCGTCAATGACGCGATCGACTTGCGCTCATCCACTTGATGCGCGTAGGATTCCTCGCCCGGAAAGAGCGGACCGTAACAGATACCCAATGGGACGGCTCGCGCGTAGGTGCCCCCACCAATTGCTTTCGGCTGCAGGGACTCTCCTGTAAAGTCGCGGTATATTCGCATCAACTGCCGCATCTGCGGGCCTTCCGGATCAACGTATAAAGGGTCGAGTGAGCTGTTTTCGCTAATGGTAAAACCGTTAAACACGCCTTCTAATTGACTGACAATCCTTTTTTTATCGAAAAATATCGGATATCGGATATCCAGAGTGGCTTTGAGTCTGCTTTCATCGCATACGATCGTGCCCAAATTCATGGTAAGGGAACCAGAAACGCCGTCCTGACCTGAAATCCTGGACTTTTTACCCGTGTCATCGTAACCGATCGCATCCCACAAGCAATCCAAACGTTCTTTCAGTTGAGGGGAAAGTCCCAACAAGCGGCAAAAATCCAAACATGCGGCGATGCTGTTGATACCCTCGTCCGGATGAGCCGCGTGGAAAGGCTTCCCGGTAAACAATATCTCGTACTCTCCCGTCGTGTTAAGGGTCCAGGTGAGGGTTGCCTGATTCTGCGCTCGGAAATGATGCAGCATTTGGTCGATCATCGCGGGATTGTTGCTGAGAATGTGCAATTTCGTCTCTTTTGGAACGACATTCGGGGTCGTTCCCCCTTTTATAAGGATTTGGTTCGGAGCGATGGGAGTGAGTCCCGGCAGGCTTACCCCGTCGATGGAGGCGCATAAGTCCAGCCTTAAGATCCCCTTCTCGGCATAGACGCCTGGAAAAACAGAATCCGGGGTTATCGCGAAATCCGGATAGGGTTCTTTCTGAAAGTAGTGCCGAACGCATTCCCATCCGGTTTCTTCGTTGGTTCCCAAGATAATCCGGATGCGGTTCTTCGGCGCGACACCCAGCCGTTTGAGCGCATAGAGCGCATAAAGGGCCGCAAAGGTAGGGCCTTTATCGTCGCTTGCCCCTCTTCCCCATATAGCGCCGTCTTTAACGATCCCCTCGAACGGAGGGACGGACCAATCGGCGCCTCCCTTTTCCACCGGCACGACGTCAAGATGCCCAAGAGCGGCATACAGCTTGCCGCTCGATCCAAACTCAATGTGGCCGGCATAGTTATCGACGTTTTTAACCACAAAGCCTTTTCGTTCTCCGGAGGCCAGAGTGAATGCTAAAATTCTGGCGGTTTCCGCCCCAAAAGGCGCGTCGGGTTGCGGAGCTTCCTGAAAAGAGGGTATCTTTACCGCATGACAGATCTCTTCCACCATCTCGGGCACCAGCGCGTCTATTTGTTCGTCTATCCGTTTTTCCATGTCTCCTCCTTATGGGTCTTGGGTACTATCGTTGTCCGTTAAATCATTTCACGGGTAAGGGATGATCGAACACCACCGTTCGGTTTTTACCTTGCGCTTTGGCTTCGTAGAGGGCGCGATCAGCCGCCATTATGAGGTCTTCCGTTCGCGCGTACTTATTCCGGCCGGTGCCGGCGATACCAAAACTGATCGTCATGTGAAAAGGAAAATCGCTCATTTCTTCTATGCCCTTTCTTATCTTCTCCGCGACAAGAAATGCCCGATCGGGTTCGGTATTCGGCAAGATGATCGCGAATTCTTCTCCCCCGTATCTCGCAGCCACATCGTACTTGCGGGTGTGTTGCCTAAAAAAAGCACCGATGATCCGCAGAGATTCGTCGCCGATCGGATGGCCGAAAGTGTCGTTTATCTTTTTGAAGTCATCAATATCGGCCATGACAAAGGAAAGCGGAAAGTTGTACCGGATGCTCTTTTCAAACTCTTCCTGCAGCCGTTGCTCCATAAACCAACGGTTATTCAGTTGCGTTAAAGAATCAACGATGCTTTTCCCGAAAGTCAGAGTGCTTCGAACGAGTAGCTCGAAAATCGGTTCCACTTCGTTCAGGAAGAAGATCAGCGAACGCTCTTGCCGCTCTTTCAAAAGCGGTTTGAACTGTAAAGCGATCACGATCTTCTGCCCTTGTTCCAAGTACATGGTTTTACGAATGATACCGGGACTTTTCGAAGGATGAAACCCTTCGTTCGCCCATTCGCCGATCGGAAATTGCGCGCTTTCGGCCCGCGGTCCATAGCAGGCGCTATGGAGAACACCTGCTTCTTCGTAGAACCCGATGTGGCCGTTCTCCGCCTTCAGGGCGTCACAGATGTTGCGAAGGATTTGTTCCAACAATTGATCGACTTCACAATGGTAATCAATACCGCGCAACACATCGAGCATCGTCCGGTAAGTGCCCAGTTCGTCCATATCTTGCTCGTATTGCCGACGAAAAGTGACGAAATCGCTTTTCAGTTGGCGATCCGTCGATTGTCTGACAAAATGGCTCATATTATTCTCGTATCGCTTCAAAGACAGGTTTTTCAGGGCAAATTTCTCGGATAGCACGGAAGCCGCATGGTTTAAGCCGATTCGACGATAAATCGTCACCGATTTTTCCAAGAAAAAGCGTGAATGATCGTCATCTTTGACGAACCGGTAAAACTTGGCGAGCGCTTCATAAACGAGGGCAAGAGAAAGAACATCGCTTGATTTTGAAAAATCAGAGACCATTCTTCGGCAAAATCGCTCGAATCCTGCCGGATCAACCGCCGCGATCTTCTCGCAGAAGATCAGTGCGCTCTCTTCGCGCCATCTCACCGAATCCGCGTCGAAGTCGCGAAAAGCTTCAGCAATCGCTTTCGGAGTTTGCGCCGCGTTTAAGGCCACAAACAATCGGAACCCATACTCTTCTTTGTCGAAGAAAGCTTTTTGGATATGTTCGAACGCGAGGTTCTTTTTTCCGTACAGCAGATAATTAACGATGCGGCACCGTTGCAGAAGATTGATGGTCTGCGCGGATTTTGCAGACTGAAAACCTTTCTGGAAAATGCTCTCCGCTTTTCTATAGTTTTTATTGTAGAAGTAATACACGCCTTCCAGCAAGTACGCATTCGCCAGAGAATCCGGACGGCGGTAACGTAGTGAATGGTACTTCAGTTGTTCGACGTACGACCAGAATTCCTTCAGGTCTCCGCCGTAAATATTATTGTACCCGATCCGGTATAAAGCGTACAAGGCTTGGGGGCTTGCGGAAAAGGCTTTAGTCACCTCGAGCACCTTTTCTGTTATGGCCAAAAATCTTCCGCCCCCGTAAACCGAAGAATAAAAGCTCGCGGCTTCGTAGTAGACGTTAGCCGTGTAGAGATATAACCCCAAAGGCTCTACCAGATCATAGGCTTTTCGATGCAAATTTTCCGCGATCGTGTTTTGATTTTTGATACCATAGTAGTTGGCCAAGGTGGTGAAACACTGAGCATTCAATATGCGGGACATCAAATCGGATCGTGTGGAGAGGGTTTCGACCAAATACCGGATCAGCTTCAATCCACGATCGTACTCCCCGCTCTGGTTGAGAAGAACGGCGTAGAAATAGAGCGTATGAAGCAGATAAACCTTTTTTCGTTCCGTCAAAGCTTCCCGCCGGTCCCGCCAGCGTTTACGAAAGAGCGCGATTCCGGGTTCCGGGTTGTTTTCAAAATAATACCGCCATAAGACTAAATAGAAGTGTCTTTCGGAGTCGCTGATCAGCTTCTCGTCTACGGGATCCGGAATCTTACCCGTAAAGAAGGTCAGAAGGTAACGCTTCGCGATCATACTCATAGAGATCTCTTGAAGTTCCAGTAACCTCAGGGCTTCGAGCAACGCTTTGTTCGCGCCATTGATATCGCTCTCGTCATAAAAACACCGACGAAAAGCGCGTAAATAACACGCTGCAGCCGGCCGCTTCTTTCCGCTCTTCTTGAATTCTTCGGCTTCCTGTATCCATTCTTCGGTTGTTTGCTTTTTCATCACGAAAGAACCTCGATCCACAGTCAATAATGAATTATAACCGAATCGGCCAAAAAAAACAAACAGACGAAAAATACCCGTAATCTCTGGATTTGCATGGCAAACGCCGGATCGCCATAATATGATCGAAGAAGAGAGCTCTTACAAGTTTTGAAGATGTGCGCTTAAAATTTATCTTTTAATTATCTTTCCGACATACGCGTCATCACAACGTATCACGAAGAATCAGACAAAAAGTCTGTGTTTTGAAAGGGTTATCGGATCACGTTTTACGCTATATATAGGGGTCCCTTGATTTGTAATACTATATATAGTATAATTTTCGGGTTGTGTCATCGATAAAAAGAGAGAGAAGAAAGACAGAGGGGGAAAGCAATGAGGAAAAATGACATTTTGTCGATACAGAAGCGGGATGGGAGCGTCGTTCCGTTTGAAATAGGAAAGATACAGTCCGCGATAGAAAAAGCCTTTATCGCGACAGACATGGTTTTTACAGATGATATTTTGGAACTGCTGTCCTTACGTGCCATTTCGAAATTCCAACCAGAGATAGAAAATGGGATCATCCATCTTGAGAAAGTTCAGGATGCGGTGGAGAAAGCGTTAGTCGAAGCGGGTTTTGCCGAAACGGCAAAAGCCTATATTCTCTACCGGAAACAACACGAAAAAATCCGGAATTTTGACAAGAACATGCTCGACTTTTCCCGAACGGTCAACGACTATTTAGACCGCTCCGATTGGAGAGTCCGCGAAAACAGCACTGTTTCTTACTCGATCGGCGGCTTGATCTTGCACAATAGCGGCACGGTCATCGCGAATTACTGGTTGAACGAAGTCTACGATGAAGAAATCGCAAGAGCCCATCGCCAGGCGGATATGCATATCCATGATCTTTCAATGCTATCCGGATACTGCGCCGGGTGGAGCTTGAAGCAACTGATACGCGAAGGATTGGGCGGCGTGAACGGAAAGATCACCTCCGCGCCTGCAAAACACCTTTCCACCTTGGTCAATCAAATGGTAAACTTTCTCGGCGTTCTTCAGAACGAATGGGCGGGCGCGCAGGCCTACAGCTCTTTCGACACCTATTTAGCGCCATTCGTTAAAGCCGACAACCTCAGTTACGAAACGACCAAGCAAGCGATCCAATCGTTCATCTTCGGCGTCAATACCCCGAGTCGCTGGGGAACGCAGTCTCCCTTTTCCAACATCACGCTAGACTGGACCGTTCCGCAAGACTTGAAGGATGTGCCCGCAATCGTCGGCGGGAAGGATCAACCTTACACCTATGGCGATTGTCAAGAAGAGATGGATAGGATCAATCGGGCTTTTTTGGAGATCATGATCGAAGGCGATGCGGCAAATAGGGGTTTCCAATATCCGATCCCGACCTATAATCTCACACGAGATTTTGATTGGGACAATAAAAACGTACCGTTGTTATTCGAGATGACAGCCAAATATGGAACACCCTATTTCCAAAATTTCATCAACTCCGACCTGAACCCCAGCGACGTTCGAAGTATGTGCTGCCGCCTCCAATTGGATAAACGTGAACTGAGGAGGCGAGGTGGCGGGCTGTTTGGATCGGACGAATTTACCGGTTCGGTCGGTGTCGTGACCCTCAATATGCCGCGAATCGCGTACCTGAGTATGAACGAAGGCGACTTTTTTACGCGTCTCGGCAAGTTGATGGATATCGCCCAACGGAGCCTTGAAATTAAACGCCGCATCGTGACGAAGTTCAACGAACTAGGCTTGTACCCTTATACAAAACGATATCTCAAACACTTCAACAATCACTTCTCGACGATTGGTCTGGTCGGGATGAACGAAGCGACATTGAATGCGAATTGGATCCATCAACCGCTTTATGAACCCGAAGCAGAAGCTTTCGGTTTGAAAGTCTTGGACTTTATGAGGGACCGGCTCGCGAGATATCAGGAAGAAACGGGTAACTTATACAATCTGGAAGCCTCTCCGGCGGAGTCCGCCTCCTATCGTTTGGCAAAACACGATAAAAAAG
>JAAYCF010000293.1 GCA_012744415.1 Thermotogaceae bacterium | reverse complement strand
CCGAGAGGATCTTTCAAGTACGGTTGGTTGTACCAGATCAGCGTGACTTCGCCGGTTGTGTCGGTTAGACTCGCCATCAGGATATGAAGACCGTAATTCGAACGCTTCTCTCGTACCGCGCCAAGCGTTCCAAAAACGGTGGCTTTGATATTCGGAAAAAGCTCCGAAACCCGATAGATGCGCCGTCGATCGTGATAAGCGCGGGGAAAATAGTGAAACAAATCTTTTAGCGTCAGGACGTCAACAGAACTGAAAAAATCCAACCATCGCGGACCGACGCCTTTAACGTATTGTACGGGTTTGCGAAGCTGCTCTTCCATCTTTTGACGTTCCGAATCGGAAGGTGTCGGCAGGGGGGGTGGAAGCAGAAATGCCGCTTTCAGTTTATCGAGCATCACGAACCCGTTGGATAACCGTTTTTCCTGCCGCTCGGCCGGAAGAGTGTCGAACTGCTCGTAGTGGGAAACGAACAGCCTGAGCTTCTCTCCTTCCTCGCAGGCGGTTTCCCACTCCATCGTGTCTATTTGATTCAACTCGGAAAGCAGCCTCCTGTGCAAGGACCCTTTGGAGGCATTCTCTTCTTGAGCTTCTTTCAGCAGCCTTTCCGATTGCGCGATAAACTCTTCGATCAGAATCACGCTATTCCACCAACCGATGGATCACTGCCGTCACCTTTCCAATAATCCGACATAATGACGACCACCGCTCTTTGTCTATAAAAACAGGTGGATAGGCGCTGTTTTCGCTCTTCAAAATCACCCCGTTCGGGTCATAGAAGACCCTCTTTACCACGGCCTCGGAGTCGTTGACCATGATGACCGCGATCCCGCCCGACAACACGGGAATATCGCACTTCACGACCACATAGGCTTGATCGGGGATCACCGGCACCATGCTGTCTCCCGTGACGAGCAGCAGGAAATCGCCATCAACTCCGGGTAGAACCGGATAGGTTCCAATCTGCTGCTCTTCGGCATAGAGAGGTTTTCCCGCCGATATTTTCCCCAGGACGGGCAGCGTTTGAAGGGGCACGTCTCCGGCGGGGGCTGCATTTTTGAGTCCCAGAAGCGCTTCGATCGTGACGCGATAGTGTTCGGCGAGCGCCTTCAATGTCGTCGCCGAAGGGACGGACTTGCCGGTTTCAAATTTGGAGATCATCTGCGGTGAGACGCCTAAAACATGCCCGAGTTCCGTTTGGTTTTCCGAATGCTTTTCGCGCAGCTTTCTGAGGGCTTCGCCAAAGGCGGACATTCTTTTCATCCATTTCACCTCGGTGATCGATTTTGCGAGGGTTTCCCATCTCTCGCCGCTAAGATTATACCACAAAACAGGATTTGGTTAACTCACAGTTTACAACACTCAGTTGACAACCTCGAGTTGATGTGATAAAATTCTACCGTTAGTTGCGAATCCGGATCGCAAGAAACAGTAACCATCAAACTTGAGGAGGTCAACAATGGGATTAAACGATCCAGTCACCATCGATTTAACGGAAAAAGAAGCGGTTCTGATTTTAGACACCGGGGTTCTGAAAAACGAAAAACCTGTTTTGAAACGCATCCGCATCCCGGTGTTAGCGACGGCCACGAACCAACAGGTTTATGATGCCGCTTATGCCCTGGCGGAGTACACGGAGTATTCGGTCTACGATATCGAGATCCAGAATATGGACTCGCTCGATCCGATCGACTGATCGTAAAGGAGGATACAAATGATAACACTGGAACTGACCTTTAAGAACGCCCTCTCGGGAAAGAGCAAACGATTTTCGATTCCGGAACCGGTAGACACCATCGAGGATTTGACAGAAGCTTTGGACACGCATATGGTGACGTACCTGCAACCGATTCTACCGGGGAGCATGGTTTTCGCTTCTGCCCGGTTGGTAAATCGCGAAACCACCGATCTCATCGAAAAATAGCGGTTGGGAGGGAAAAGATGAAGAAACTGGCGCTTAATCTACCCGCGATCCTGAAGATGATCTGCACGTTAGCGGCCTTAGTCGTCGAAGAGCCCGGGAAGGGGGTGGAGAAGAAACAAAAGGCGATACAACTGGTCCACGAATTCGTTCATTCCATGGGTCTCTACATACCCAAAGCTATTCTGGATCTGATCTTGCCGCCCTTGATCGATCAAGTCGTCGGCATTCTGAATCAAACCGTCTGGATGTCGCCGAATACCATAAGCAACTGACCAACGGGGGAGAAATCCCCCGTTTTTTTTTCTGTTTGAGGAGGGCGTGAAGACCGGTTCTTTACGAAGAACGGCAAAAATCCCGGCGGTTTAATGGTATAATCTACGGAAGTTTCGGTGCTGCGCCTACATTTTTTGAACCGAAGAAGGAAGGCTTTTTTATGAATATACTGATCACGAACGATGACGGGATCACCGCTCCCGGAATAAAGGTTTTGAAAGAATACATGATGAACGCGGGCCACCAGGTTTTGGTCTGCGCTCCCGACGTCGAAAGAAGCGCGATCGGTCACGCGATCACGTTGAGAATGCCCGTCTGGGCGAAGTCCTACTCGCTGAACGGGCAGTTTTTCGGGTATGCCTCCAGCGGGACTCCTGCAGACTGCGTTAAATTGGGGATTTTACAGTTGGCGCGATTTAAAATCGATATTGTCGTCTCCGGCATCAATCACGGCGCCAATCTGGGTACGGACGTTCCGTATTCCGGAACGGTCTCCGGGGCTTTGGAAGGCGCGATCATGGGCTACCCCTCCATTGCCATCTCGGACGTGAGCCATCAAGAACCCGCTTACGAGACGGCCGCCGCGTTTCTCACCAACTTCCTGATGTCGTTCGATCCAAAAGCGATTCCGCCTTTCGGAGCTTTGAACATTAACGTGCCCTCGGTGCCGCTTTCGGAATTGAAAGGCTTTAAAATCACGAAACAGAGCAACCGGAGATACGATGATTTCTATGAAAAACGGAAGGATCCCTACGGAAATGACTATTTTTGGTTGATGGGCAATGTGATCGAAGAGCAACCTAGTTTCGAGTCGGACTATTACGCGGTGATGAATCATTATGTCTCGATCACCCCGCTGAGCGTTTTCATGAATGACGAGAAGACCTTCAACCAATTGCGTCAGCAGTTTCCGGGTTAGCGTTTGGGGAGTTTAGTGATGAACTATCATATTCGGTATTACGGAGACCCCGTACTGCGAACCAAATCAAAGCGGGTGGAGTCGATCGACGAGGACTTCGGTTTTTTTGCGGAACAATTGGTCGAGATGATGTATGAGTATGACGGCGTCGGATTGGCCGCGCCGCAGGTCGGCGTCAGCAAACGCGTTTTCGCTGTCGACGATGGAACCGGAAGCGGGTGGAAAGTGGTTATCAATCCCGAAATCATCCGACGAAGCCAAGAAACCGAAACAAACGAAGAAGGATGCTTGAGCGTCCCCGAGATCTATGAGAGCGTGCAGCGTCCCAAGAAGATCACGGTTCGCTATCAGAACTTGAAAGGGGAGATCGTCGAAGAGTCTTTGGAAGGGTATCCGGCGGTCGTCTTTCAGCATGAAACCGATCATTTGAACGGGATCTTGTTTATCGACCATCTGAGTGTCACCAAACGCCGGCTTCTCCATCGCGCGCTGACGGATATCCAGCGCAGAGCGGTCCCCAGGATGGATCCTGACTTCGAGGAACCGCACCGGTTGGATGCTGAACCCAATCCGAAAGCGAAGGAAACCTTTTGATGAGCGGATTTTCCAACCCGTATCTCAAGCGTGTCGTTTTTATGGGCACACCGGAGTTCGCTGCGTCTTATCTTAAGCCGCTTTTGCAGGAAGGGATTCCGATCGTCGCCGTAATGACCCAAGAAGACGCTGTCTCCGCTCGGGGAAACAAGAAAATCGCGCCGCCTGTCAAACGGACGGCGATAGAATACGGTATCCCGGTATTTCAACCCCCGCAGATCAATCGAAGCGATGGATTCGAAACTTTGGCGCGATGGCAACCGGATTT
>JAAYCF010000292.1 GCA_012744415.1 Thermotogaceae bacterium | reverse complement strand
GCACATGAATCCCTGCCGTGCAATACTGAAAGTCCCCGAGCCGCCCGTTGCGTCCCATCAGAGAAAGAATATACGGCACCCATTTCTTCTGCCGCCTCAGTCTATCCAGCGGTTCGTTTCCACTGATACCGGTATGCCATAGGAAAGGCGTTGTCATCGTGAGGAGATGCCGAAGCGTGATCTGCCGTATCAGAATATTCGAAGGGTCGGGAACATATTCCGGAAAAAAATCCAATACGGATCGATCGACACTTTCGATATGGCCCTTCTCGATCGCGATCCCAACAAGCGCCGATACAACGCTCTTCGTGACAGAAGCCACATGATGAGTGTCTTCGGGGCGAAGGCCGTTGAAATAACGTTCGAAAGCGACCGCCCCTTTATGGATCACAACGATCCCATTGATGTTGCGGTATTGCGAAGGAATCAGCGTTTCAAGCTCTGACAGTTTCTCCGGATTCAATCCGGCCGATCCCGGATTCGTGAAAAACCAATCGCTTGTCGATTCTTTTTTTTGATTCATAAGTACCTTCCTGTCAACGACTGAACGTTCTCTTTCAACATGGGGGGCGTCCCTTCCGCAATCAGACGGCCGCCTTCGGAACCGCCTCCAGGTCCGAGTTCGATGATCCAGTCGCACACGCCGAGAACGATCGGGTCGTGTTCGATGACGATCACGGAATTCCCTTTTCTTATCAATTCGTCCAACAGCGCGATCAGTTTTGACGTATCGTACATACTGAGCCCGGTGGTCGGCTCATCCAAAACATACAGGATATTGCCCTTTCTGCGTTTTCCGATTTCTTTGGCGAGTTTAATCCGTTGCGCTTCGCCTCCGCTGAGCGTCGGTGTCGGTTGTCCGAGCTGTATATACCCCATTCCGATGCGTTCCATCACGTTCAATACCGGAAGGATCGCGCGCTGGTCCTTAAAAAACGCCACCGCTTCTGAAACGCTCATTTCGAGAATATCAAAGATATTCTTGTCTTTATACCGTATCGATAGCGCTTCAGGATTGTAGCGTTTTCCGTGACACTCCCGACAGGTAATCGGTATCGTGATATTGCCTCCCAGCCAGAGCGTTTCGTGCCCGCTGCCTCCGCAGGTGGCGCAGGCGCCTTTTGAATTAAAGGAAAAATGTCCTGCTGAAAGTTTCTTATGGCGCGCTTCCGGTTGCTCGGAGAACAGCCGGCGTACGGCATCCCATAACCCGATATAACTGGCCGGATTAGAAGTGATGGTACGTCCAATCGGGGCTTGGGATATTTCCGCATATCCGGAGAGCCGCTGCGCGCCCTCCAGTTTGCCCCCGACCGTTTCGAAGGCATCATGTTCTTCTGACAATAAGTCCTGTTCCTCAAAAGAGCCGTTCGATTTATCAGTGGCCGTTTCCCTCTTTTCGCTTTTTCGCGTAAGGAAATGCTCCTTCAAAAGCGGAAGAAGAGTGCCTGTTATCAAAGAGCTTTTCCCGCTCCCGGAAAGACCCGCGATCCCGACGAGTTTTCCTAAAGGGAAGGAAACGGTGATACCCTTTAGATTATGCGTGCAGGCGTTTCGGACGGTTAGGAAGGAGTCGCCCGACGGGCGAGGACGCTCATGATCTCGGGCCGGTATCGCAATTGTTCCGGAAAGATAGCGGCCGGTGAGGGAAACCGGACACTTCAGAAATCCGGCGTATTCTCCCTGATACACCACCTCTCCGCCTTCTTCGCCGGCTTTCGGACCCATATCGATCACATAGTCCGCCGCCTCGATGGTATTCCGATCGTGATCGACGATAATCACGGTATTGCCGATTTCGTTGAGGTTTCGAAGTATTTTTAGAAGCTCCGCTTTTTCAGATTCATGCAATCCTACGGTCGGTTCATCGAGAATATAGATGAGAGACTCCAACTTCGAATCCAG
>JAAYCF010000291.1 GCA_012744415.1 Thermotogaceae bacterium | reverse complement strand
GCACTTTGGAGCGCCGACATTTATGTCGGCATGGGTTTTGTTATTCGATGATAAAGAACCTATCCACGAAGGGCACGAATGGACAAGGAGGATCGCTTGAAGAAAAGCTCGAAGAAAGGCTTCGAGCACTTTGGAGCGCCGACATTTATGTCGGCATGGGTTTTGTTGCTCGATGATAAAGAATCTATCCACGAAGGGTGCGAAAGGACAAGGAGTATCGCTCGAAGAAGGGCATTGAGCGCCTTTAATCATTGTTTTGGGAGCGCCGACATTTATGTCGGCATGGGTTTGCTAAAGAATCTATCCACCTGTGAATATCGTAATAGAGGGATTTTTCGTGGGCGCTCCACCAAAGGCTCATCATAACCTGCTTTATTTCGATTCATCGTCGGTTTTCAATAACCAGATAATCCTCTATAAGCGTTCTGTATTTTTACGGTATTTGACTTAAATCGGGCATGAGACCTTCCGTAAGGGCAATCGTGGAACGGTCCATGAAATATCAGAAGGCTACGGCCGGGTGATGAGCATACTCCGAGAAGCCATCCGAAGGGATTTCCGGTTTTCTCAGTGGTCCTTCGCGACCTGAGTGAACTCAACCATCATTATTTTCGCGTAAGAAAAATTCGAAGAAAGCGGGGATTCGCCATGCCTATTCGCCGTCTGGAAAAACACAAACACGTCGATCAGGTTATCCAGTGCTTGGAGCAAGCCTTTCAATATCCCTTTTGTCAGTTACAACAACGCTTTTGGCTGGACGAGGAGAGCAACTGGCAGTGGATCTGGGGAATGGAAGACGAGGGAAAGATTGTCGGCACCTACGTCAGCTTCGAGGTTCAAGTATGCCTTCGCGGGAAAGCCTTTCAGGGACACTATCTGGACGCTTTGGCTACTCTTCCGAACTATCGTAATCGCGGATGGATAAAAGAGATGATGTTGCGCGACTTTCAAGACTGCCGCGAAAACAAGGTTCCGGTTATACTTTTGGATCCCTTCAAACACGCCTATTATCGAAAGTACGGTTTTGAGACGATTGCGGATTGTAAAAGCCTGACGATCCCCTGGAACCTGCTCTCGGATTCGTTTCCAAAGAACTTAGACTCAGAGGGTTTGACTGTCTATCTGGGTAAGCTGAGCGTGGACGAATACGCGCAAAAGACCTATGCCGAGATCCACCGGCGCGCCTTCGAGAACCCGTACTATTCGGAGATGATCCGCCCCCCTTCCTATGAAAAAGCGGTGTTTATGGATCGGAATCTGTGGATCGCCTTCGCCTTGGATCACGAAAAAACCCCGCAAGGGTATTTGTTGTTCTATATCGAAAACCGGATTCTCCATATCACCCGGATGAAATTTTTCACGTTGCGCGCCTTTTACGCTTTTAAGAAGCTGATTCTCCAAAACCGGGATCAGGTTCGGACTGTAAAACTTACCCGCATCCCCGCGGATTTTCCGGTTGATCGCCTGGTGCATTCCTACTGGCAAAACGGGGAAAAGATGGAGTGGACGGAGATGAGCTCCCGGATGATGCGCGTCGTCGACATCCCTGGCCTTCTCTCCACGTTAAAGGATCCCGGCGAGTTAGCGGGATGCCCCTTCGGAATCACGGATCCCTGGCTGGAGACGCCGGAACCATACCGGCTTTCGCCCGAGAAGTGGTCAATGAATGTGACGACGCTGGCGCAGTTAGCTGCCGGATCCCGCTCCGCCGCTCACCTTTACCGTCAGGGGTATCTGCTCAAACCGGGGGAAACGGAAGACGAGACGGAAGACCGGCTCTGGGAAAGCGCGGATCTTCCCGAATACGTCAAGGAATTAGATCGTCTCTTTCCGCCCCTTACGCCCTTCCAAACGGAGAACTGGTAAAAAGAAGCGCCTTCTCTCTCATACTGTAAAAACGTTAGGATTATCGCGCAGTAACCGAAGGGACTGCGCGATCCCTGTTATGCCTTCGATTAGTCTCTTCACAACATACGGGTTGCGGATAGTTTTCAAATCCTCGCGAACCCGTCTATGCCGCTCCGTCTGATCGTGTTCCTTAGGCACTACGGAACAGGGTCAAAGGAGCCTAACCGAAGTCTTACCTACTGGAAAAACGTAGCTGGGGCGCTCCAAACATTGG
>JAAYCF010000290.1 GCA_012744415.1 Thermotogaceae bacterium | reverse complement strand
TGGGCGCTTTATCGCAATGAATTGGATCTGTCCCTCTGGTTGGCGTACTTTCCAAAGACTTGTCGACAGAACAGTATGTTTTTTCGATACCTCCGATTATTAGGGTATTTGGAGCCGGTCAAAACAGGCGTCTGGGGTTTGACGCGACGAGGGCGCAAGACCTTTCATCGGCTCGAAGAATGGCTGACCTACACGATGATCGACCCCATTTGGAGTGATAAGGAATCTTAACCGATAGAACCTGATCCCCGGCGAGCGGGATAGGGTTGCTCGACCAAACGGGGGGGTTGCTATCGAACTTTGACAGATTGAAGACAGTCGGCGACCGCGTAGCCGGAATGCTCCTCAGAGACCTTTCGATAAACCGGTCGATCTCCTTTAAGCACTTTTCGGGAAGAAGGAGAGAGTTTTAGCACCGGGAACCCCTCGTCGGATTTGACGATCAGGCCGTCGATCAGCAGAACATTGATTAAGTCCTTGATCTCGCGGGAGGAGAGATGTGAAAGTTGGCCGTAGGTCTTGATGGTATCCAAACGATAATCGATGATTTTTTTCGTTCGCGACCCCTTGAGTACCGCGGCGACGACCGTACTGCCGAAACGTTCTTTCAACCAATAGATGCAGGAAAGGATTTTTTGGGCTTCTATCGTGATATCTTGCTCAGCCCAGTCTTTTGTACAATTGGAACAACTACCGCAGTTTGACTCCCCCGGATCTTCTCCTAAATAACGTAGAAGCGAGCCTCGAAGGCAATCGGTTGTCAAGGCGTAATCCACCATACGTTGCAATTTGCTGAATCGGAGTTTTCGCAGGGGCTCCGTTGTATCATCGTTCTGTATCAGATACCGGGGACTCGCTTCATCTCCGGGTTGATACAACAGGAGGCAATCCGCCGCTTCTCCGTCCCTTCCGGCGCGGCCGATCTCCTGATAGTAGCTTTCGATATCTTTCGGCAATCGATAGTGGATGACATACCGGACATCGGACTTGTCGATCCCCAATCCAAAAGCGTTGGTGGCGACGATCACACGGTTTCGGCCTTGAAGAAAGCCTTCCTGGGCTGCTATGCGCGCGTCGTTTTCCATTCCGGCATGGTAACCGACGGCGAAAATCTGATTTTCCTTCAAGAATCGGGTCAGGTGTTCCACTTCCTGGCGGGTACCGGTGTAGATGATTCCGGAAGCTTTAGGATGGGCTCTGATATAGTCGGCGATCACCGGTTCTTTTTCTCGCGGGTGGCTCACGGAAAGGGTCAAGTTTGGGCGATCAAGGCTGGTCATCGTGATAAGAGGGTTCGTTAAGCGCAACAAGCCGATGATGTCGTTTCGAATGCCGGTCGTAGCGGTCGCTGTAAAAGCGGCGACGATCGGGCGCATTTCCATGGCATCCAAGAAAGGGGCGATTGACCGATAAGAAGGTCTGAAATCGTGCCCCCATTGGGAAACACAATGCGCTTCATCGATAACGGTCAACGAAACTCGGATGCCTGTAAAAAGCCGGGCGAAAGATAGGCTCTCCAGTCTTTCGGGAGCGAGGTACAGGATTTTTATCCTACCATCCTGGATTTCGCGATAAATTTGATACGTTTCGGCAGGGGTTTGAGCGCTGTTGATGCAAGCGGCGGGCACCCCGCCGGCGCGTAAGGCGTCCACCTGGTCTTTCATCAAAGCGATCAGCGGCGAGAAAACGATCGTCATGCCTTCCATTTGCAGGCCCGGTATTTGGAAACAAAGAGATTTGCCGCTACCGGTGGGCATTATCGTTAACGTGTCCCGGCCTTCTAGAATCGCTCCGATCACTTCCGCCTGGCCGGGACGAAAGGCATCGAAACCGAATCGTTCTTTCAGCAACTCATAGGAACGGGTTTGCAAATATAATTCTCCTTTGCGTATTCTAACCGAGGGCGGTCTGCTTTCCAACCCGCTATAGGCCGTATTTCGAGTGGAGATTGAG
Source organism: Thermotogaceae bacterium (assembly GCA_012744415.1). Classification (GTDB taxonomy): domain Bacteria; phylum Thermotogota; class Thermotogae; order MWEM01; family MWEM01; genus MWEM01. Next base: position 17,869 of record JAAYCF010000290.1, on the reverse strand, counting down.
CCGTCCGGAAGAAGCGGCATGAAGTCGGAATTGAAAGGGAAGCGCTTCACTCCTTCTTCAGGAAAGACTTGGAAAAGGCAACCGCTTTTTCTATCTCTTCCTGATTGGGGTGGCCTAAATAGAAAAATAGAAAGCTGCCTTTGCAGCAAAACTCTTTCGAATCGACGGCAATTCCACGATTCGAGAGTTCCGCCCGAACTGCCGATTGCTTCAAATCTCCCGCTGCGCTGGAAGTCACCAGAACGGCTTTTTTTATCTTTTTCGGGCTTAATCCCTTTACGAATTCAAGCATCATGGGATCGCTTCGTTTGCCGTAAAGACCGCCCACGATAAACAACAGATCGACTTCGCCCACTTCAGGGCGGGTTTTTATATCCAGAGCCGAGGTCGATAACGATTCGGCGATCGCCTCGGCGATCTTTTTCGAGTGTCCGGTTTTCGTGAGGTATACGATGGCATGGTTCATAGGATCCTCCCCTTTTTCCCGATTTGCTTATAACGGGTATATGCGCTATTGTACACCCTCAAGTGATGATTTCGAAAGCTGAAGAAGCGCCGGATTGTTGAAATTTCATCGTATTTTCGGTTCATTTCTTCGCGCTTTCGTACATGGGGTATAATCGGATGTTATCAGAGAACGCGGACAACTTCGGTTCTTATTTCATATCTTAAATAGACTGGAAAGAGGGGTTCACGATGAAAATTGCTGTAGCTGGCGGCGTTACCGGCGGGCATATTTATCCGGCGGTGGCCGTACTAGAGTACTTCATGGAGCAATTTCCCTCGGTGGAGGTTTTGTATTTTGCGACACCGCATGGGTTGGAAAATCGGGAGATTGTCCGGCTTTTCCCGAAAGCCAGAATTGTGAAGCTTGAAACCCGCGGGATACTCCGTCCTTTCTATACGCCCAAAAATGTATCCATCCTGTATAAAGCGGCGCGCTCGGTACTCTTATGCAAAAAGGAACTCTCATCCTTCAAACCCGATTTTAGCTTTATTACCGGAGGGTACGTCTCCGTTCCTGTCGGATGGGCTTCCCAGAGACTGCGAATACCGACCTTCCTGCACGAGCAGAACGCGATCGCCGGTCTTGCGAACAAATTAATCGGAAAAGGATCCGAGCGGATTTTTATCTCCTTTCCGGAAAGCGCACGGGACTTTAAACTGAAGGACGCGCACCGTATCTTGCATACTGGAAACCCGGTACGCATTACAGAAAGCAACGACCGTGGGATCTTTCACCGTTACGGGATCAATCCGAACAAAAAAATCGTACTGGTGGCGGGGGGAAGCAAAGGCTCCGATTTTGTGAACGAGCTCATGCTTCAACTTTATACGAAATGGCAGGGCAACAACAGCCAAGTCGAATTTTTGCATTCTTGCGGCGAGGACTCTTTCCTCAAGAAGATCAGCGCTTTTCCTTACGTTAAGGCCGCCCCTTTCATCGAAGATATGCACTGCTACATTGCCTGCGCGGACGCCATGATCTCTCGAGGCGGCGCGACCACCGTCGCCGAGATCGCCTATTACGGGGTCCCTTCCCTCATCATCCCATGGGCGGGTTCTGCTGAAAACCACCAGTTGATCAACGCCATTTCACTCGAAAAACACGGGGCCGCCTTCTATCTTGAAGAGAAGGAAGCCACTTTAGCGCTCCTCGAAAAAAAACTGTTGCTCCTTCTCGAAAAAAAGACCTCCCAAAATATGCGGTTCGCCCTAAAACAGCTGAAACCCAAGATGAACCCTGCGAAGAAAATCTATCATGAGATCCTCAACGCGTTGCCGGAATCACGGATTGCTGAAGAGTGTAACGATGAAGATACTCGTAATGCGGCGCATTAGCTGCTTTTAGGTAATTATTGATGTTTTCCTTACGATGAACCATCGTTGTGTTGAATGCAGGTATTCTCTAAAGCAGCTGGTTACAAACTTTTTCGTCATACGCTGCGGCAACTCGCGCGGAATCTTCGGAAAACAGGGCCGATCAATTTTAAACACGTCTTTTTCCCCGAATAGCCTTCACTTTTGCTATACTATCATCCTAAACAGAATATCGCTTGATGAAAGACGGCTTTTAAGCGAAAAGGAGGAACAATGGAAGAGCTCGGTTTCTGTGGTATCGATTGCGAGAAATGTCCCGCGTACCTGGCGACGATTGGGAATGACGAGGCTTTACGTGAGAAGACGGCGACGGAATGGTCGAAGATGTTCCAGCGCGATATCAAAGCGGAAGACGTCCTCTGTTACGGGTGTCAAGAGCGGGAAAAGCCTGTTTTCGGGTACTGCAGCCAATGTCAGATCCGTATCTGCGCCATTGGCCGCGAGGCGCTCACCTGCGCTGAGTGTTCCGATTACGGATGTGAAAAATTGACCGAATTTTTCAAGCAAATCCCCAAAGAAAAAGAGAGGATGGATGCGCGCCACGAAGCCTTCGTAAAACGTCAACAATAGTTATAACACGGTTCTTTTCCCGTCATTCTGAGGGTTCCCTCAGCCCTTTTTTATACCCGTTTTATGGTACAATAAAACGCTAAAGAAGCGGAATAAAGGGAAAGGGTTGGCTTGTGGAAGCGGAAAAAGCGAAAAAGCAATGGACCGTTCAAGAGCTGGTGGGCTGGACGACGGGGTTCTTCGAACGAAAGGGATTGGTGAAACCGCGCCTCTCCTCCGAACTGCTATTGGCGGAAGCGCTGAAGTTGGATCGCACACTTCTGTACACGCGCTGGAACGCGCCCGTCGAAACCGCCCCACTTGAAGCTTTTCGTGCCTATATCCAGCGGTACGTGGAAGGCGAACCCATCGAATATATCTTAGGTTACCGATGGTTCATGACCTATCGGTTGGAAGTGAATCGAGACGTTCTGATTCCGCGCGTGGAGACGGAAGAGTTGATTGAGTGGGTTGCCGGAAGAGAGAACGGAAGATCGCGGCGGTTCTTGGATCTCTGTACCGGCAGCGGCGCGATCGGGATTGCCTTGGCGCGCGCGATTCCGGAAGCCACGATCGTGGCTTCTGATATATCGGAAATGGCTTTGGATGTGGCGCAAAGAAACGCGAGAACCCATCAGGTTTATGAGCGAATAACCTTTTACCGATCGGATTTTTTGGATGGGTTGGACAACCTGATTGGCCCCATCGAAGTAGTGGTGTGCAATCCGCCTTATGTGGGAGAAAACGACCGTCATAAGGTGAACCCCGCCACATTGAGCCATGAACCTTGGCTTGCCTTGTTCGGCGGACCGGACGGTCTCGACTTCTACCGAAAGACCGTCGAAAACGCACCTCGCTTGCAGGGCAAAAGGGTTTATTTTGAATTCGGCTTCGATCAAAAAGAGCGGCTCGAAACACTTTTTTCCTCTGTGGGAACGGTCGCGTTTAAAAAGGATATGTACGGCCAATGGCGGTTTTTATCTATCGACATTCACTCGTAGGATTCGTTTAAGAGTTCCACGCTGGGGGGGCGCTGGCGCGTTGCGTTCGAACAGAGGGTGATCGCCCCGGTTCTTAAAAGATCGAACCACCATGCGCGCGACGAAATGGAAAGAATCACGCCATGAACGCCCACGATATCGAGCGTGAGGGGAGTATAAAACCGCGAATTCCCGTTAGGCGTGCTGAGATAAGGAACTGAGGTGATCAACCTGAAGAATGAAGAATGGGGGGTTCAGCCGGAAGCGGAGCGTTTGGTCGCCTCCGTGACACGGGTAGAGGACCACCAGATGGTGGTTTTGCGGCCGAAGGCGCTTGAAGAGTACATCGGCCAGAATAAGATCAAAGAGAGCCTGCAAATCTCCATTCAGGCGTGCAAAATGAGGGAAGATGTTTTAGACCACGTTTTACTGGTGGGTCCTCCGGGGTTGGGCAAAACGACCCTTGCGAATGTCATTGCCCACGAAATGGAAGCGAATATCCACATCACGAGTGGTCCGGTCATCGAAAAACAAGGGGACCTTGCCGCTATCTTGACGAATTTGGAGAAAGGGGACGTCCTGTTTATTGATGAGATCCACCGGCTGAGCCGCGTTATCGAAGAAGTTTTGTATTCGGCGATGGAGGATTTTTCTTTGGACATCCTGATAGGAAAAGGGCCCAGCGCGCGATCGATCCGAATCGACCTCAACCGTTTTACGCTGATCGGAGCGACCACACGCAGTGGGCTTCTGACATCTCCCCTTCGAAACCGGTTTGGGATGATTTTGGAGTTGGATTTCTATTCGGTCGAAGATTTGATGAGGATTATCAAAAGAAGTGCCGGCCTGCTGGGGATCGGGATCACTCAGGAAGCGGCCCAGATTACGGCCGAACGATCCCGGGGTACACCACGTATCGTTAATCGTCTTCTACGTAGAGTTCGGGATTTTGCGACCGTCAAGCGCAAGTCTCTCATCGACGAAGAGGACGCGGTGGAAGCGCTCGATTCGCTTGAAATCGACGAGTATGGACTCGACTACATGGATCGGAAGATTCTGAAAGTTCTGATTGAACATTATCGGGGCGGCCCTGCCGGTTTACGCGCGATTGCCGCTGCAGTTGGGATCGAGGCGGATACGATAAGCGAAGTTTACGAGCCTTTTCTTATCCAAACGGGGTTTTTGATACGAACCCCGCGGGGAAGAGAAGTCACCGGAAAGGCTTGTCAGCATATGGGGTATCCGATGGTTCGAAGTACGAACCAGAGTTCTTTGTTTGAAGATACGAGCTCGTAAGCTTCACAGATGAAATTGATGACGATACGATATTCAAAAAAACGCGGAGGAGGAGTATGTCGAGATTATCGATCACCCTGAACAGGGATGATGTCGCCGAAGCGAAGAAGACGGCGAAAACTATCGTGGACGATGTTTTTCATTTCATCAATAAGCATACGACCGACACGATCGAACGGACCGTTCTTCGGTATTTCGGTGTCGACGGGGTGGACGCGGGAGAGGCGCCATTGCCCAATGTCGTGGTGGATCACCTGAAAAAGAAAGGAGTCCTTGATACCGGTTCCGCCTACTGGATCTCAAACGCTTGTGTCGCAACGGGAAAAGACCCGCAGACCATCGCGGAAGCTGTCGGGACGAATGCGATGGACCTGACGACCGTTCCTTCCCAACCGCTTGAGAAGGTATACCGGTTTGCGGAAGAAACGGCGAACAAAGCCTTGGATCGGGTTGAGTCCATGCGAAACACTCGGGACGGGCTATTAACGGGGCTGGGCGATAATCGGAAACCTTACAAATACGTTATCGTAGCCACTGGCAACATCTACGAAGATGTTAGTCAGGCGAGAGCCGCTTCAGAACAAGGCGCGGATATCATCGCCGTCATCCGCTCGACCGCCCAGAGTTTGCTGGATTACGTTCCGTACGGTCCGACGACAGAAGGCTTTGGTGGGACCTACGCGACGCAGGAAAACTTCCGGATCATGCGGCAGGCGCTCGATGAAATCGCCGTCGAACAGAAACGTTATATCCGGCTCACCAATTACGCTTCCGGGCTTTGCATGCCCGAAATCGCGATGATGGCCTCTTGGGAAGGCCTTGATTTTTTGTTGAATGATTCGATGTATGGCATCTTGTTCAGGGATATCAATATGAAACGCACCTTCGTGGACCAGTACTTTTCCCGATTAATCGTCGCCTTATCCGGCATTACGATCAATACCGGCGAAGACAATTATCTCACGACCTCCGACGCTATCGAAAAAGCCTATGCGGTCACGGCCTCTCAACTGATCAACGAAGCCTTCGCCAAAAAAGCGGGTATGAAAGAGGCTTATATGGGGCTCGGCCACGCGTTTGAGATCAACCCCGACATTGAAAACGGTTTTCTGTACGAGCTGGCGCACGCGCTTCTATCTCGAGAGCTATTCCCGAACGCGACGCTTAAATATATGCCTCCGACGAAGTTTATGACCGGGAACGTCTTTAAAGGCTATGCCATGAATACGCTTTTCAACCTGGCTTCGGTCTTTACCGGTCAAGACATACAACTGCTGGGAATGCTCACGGAGGCCATCCACACGCCCTACCTGCAAGATCGGTATCTGGCTATCTTAAATGCCAATTACGTATTCAACAACGCCCGGATATTGGGATATGAACTAGAGGTGAAAAAAGGCTGTTTCATCGAAAAGCGAGCCAATGAGGTCTTGAGCGAGGCGCTGACCCTCCTGAAACATACCGAAAAGGTAGGATTGATGAGCGCTATCCGGGAAGCGCACTTTGCCGACATATCCAGGTCGGAAGAAGGTGGAAAGGGACTTTCCGGGGTCCACCGGAAGTCGGAAGGATACTATAATCCAGTCCTTAATGAACTGGAGAAACGATTAGGAATCGAGGTGGAGTCATGAACGAGGCTAACGGGAAGGTTTTCATCGACCCCAAGCAATTAACCTCATACGGGGATGCCACCAACGACGGCGCTGTCCAGCTCTCTTTCACCCTGCCGATTCCCCACGGGGCTCTGGCGAAGGAAGCGGCGAAAAAATTCGTGCAGAACCTCGGGTTCGACAAGTCCGAGATCGTCACGATGGAAGATATGAAAGAAGGTTACACGTTTTTTGTCGTTTACGGGCATACCCAAAAAACAATCGATATTTCGAAGATCAAAGTGATGGAAGTGAACTTTCGGGTCATGAGCCGTGAGGAAACAGACGCTTTTATACAGGAAAAGATCGGAAGGCCGTTAGTGGTCGTCGGCGCGACGGTCGAAAGTGACGCCCATACGGTGGGGTTGGACGCGATCTTGAATATGAAAGGCTATCACGGGGATTATGGACTGGAGCGGTACAAGATGTTTACGGTTCACAATATGGGAAGCCAAGTCCTCTGCGAAGAGGTGGTTCGAAAGGTGAAAGAAACCAAGGCTGACGCGCTCCTGATCTCTCAGATCGTGACTCAAAAGAACATTCATATTCAAAACCTCACCAAGTTAATGGATTTGTTAGAGATCGAAGGGGTCAGGAAAGACCTCCTCGCGATAATCGGAGGCCCTCGGATCAGTTACGAACTGGCTTTGGAACTCGGATACGATGTTGGTTTCGGTTCCGGTACCGTACCGAGTCAAGTCGCCAGTTATATCGCCACGACCTTGAGCGAACGCACGGAGATGGCCTAATCAAGGGGGGACACCATGAGTTATCTATCGATGAACATCGGCATCATCGGATTGCCTTTTGTGGGTAAAACGACGCTCTTTCAACTATTATCCGGCATCTCAGGTCTTCCGGCTCCGGGAACGGAGACGCGGATGGTCAAAGTGAGTGATCCGCGGGTCGATCAACTCTCTCAGATGTATCACCCTAAAAAAACAACCTATGCGACCATCCAGTTCACGGATACACCCGGGTTGGACCCGAAAACCGGAGCGAAAGAAAGAAACCGCATTTTCGGAATCTTACAGGGTGTCGATGCGCTGTTATGGGTGATCGGGAATTACGAGGGGACAGATAAAACGCCTGGAGAACAGGTGGAGGACATCAAATCCGAGATCCTCATCCACGATTTGGAAATTATCGAAAACGGCATCGAGCGGTTGGAGCATGCGAAACGTAAACTGGAAAAGCCAGAAGAGGAGATGCTGGACTTCCTTAAAAGGCTTCATCAACCCTTGGATCAGTCGATGATTCCGGGAATCGTTTTCCAAGAGGAAGCGGAAAAGCATAAAAATGTCGGAGGGTTGAATCTGTTTTCTCTCAAACCGTCGATCATTTTGCTGAACAGCGATGAAACTCGCTTTAACACCGCCACTCCCGAAATAAAGCAGATACAGGATTATTGCCTCCAAAACCATCTTGGGTGGTTGGAACTAAGCGGCAAGTTTGAGATGGAGATGAACGAATTTTCGGAAGAGGAAAGAATTGATTTTTTAAAGTCGCTTGGGCTCAAAGAAACCGGGATCGAGCGTTTATCCCGGGTGGTTTACGAGCATATCGGACTGATCTCGTTTTTTACCGTGGGAGAAGACGAGGTTCGCGCGTGGACCATTCGCAAGAACACTTGCGCGAAGGAAGCCGCCGGAAAGATCCATACGGACCTCGAACGCGGGTTTATACGGGCTGAAGTGATGACGTACGATGACCTTATACGCGAAGGGCAGGAGAAAAAATTAAAAGAATTGGGATTGATGAAAGTCGTCGGAAAAGACCATATCGTTGAAGACGGAAATATTTTACACATTCGATTCAACATCTGAAACCGATCGGAGGTAATCGGCATGCCCGTATCCGAAAAACATCTGGAATACATGAAGGAAAAAATCGCCGAACTATGTCGGATACCCAGCCCGACCGGATTTACCCGCGAGATACAAAAACGGTTGCTTGACACTTTCGAGGGTTTGCGGTATCGCGCATGGACAACGAGAAAAGGCAGCGTGGTCGTCCAACTCAACGAGCGAGACGGGGAAATCGGACCGAAAGAGACAACGATCCTTTCAGCCCATATCGACACGCTGGGCGCGATCGTTCGGGCGATCAAGAGCAATGGCCGGCTCCGGTTGACACCGGTAGGCGGTTATCCCTTAACGAACATTATCACAGAGAACTGCCTGATCCATACCTACGACGGGAGGGCTATCAGCGGCACGATCCAGCAATGCCATTCGTCGACGCACGTCTACAAAGACGTCAACTCCGTCGAAAAAACAGATGAGACGGTCGAAGTGGTTCTGGATGAAAGAGTGGAGTCAAAAAAAGAGGTCGAAGCGTTGGGGATCGAGACGGGAAACTATATCAGCTTCGATCCGCGAACAATCCTGACGGAGCGCGGGTTCATCAAGAGCAGACATCTGGATGATAAAGCGAGCGCCGGCATTTTGATCACTTTAGCGAAGATCCTTAGGGATGAAGGGTACCCGGAACAAGCGCTGTTGAACCGGAAAGCCTATCTTTTATTCACCAATTACGAAGAGGTCGGGCACGGCGGTTCGGCCGGCATCCCGGAGGACGTCGAGGAGATATTGGCCGTCGACATGGGCGCCGTCGGGGATGACTTGGGTACGGACGAATACAAAGTGTCGATCTGTATGAAAGATTCCAACGGGCCGTACGACTACGCGCTGACCCGTATGTTGATAGACCTGGCGAAAACAGAGAAATTGAACTACGCCGTCGATATTTATCCGATGTACGGCTCGGATGCCGGCGCTGCGCTGCGTAGCGGAAAAGACATCCGTTTCGCCTTGATCGGCCCCGGCGTTTCTTCTTCTCACGGGTATGAAAGAACGCACATCGACGGTCTCTCCAATACCTGCCGACTTTTGATGAGCTATCTGGGAATGCCCTAAACACCTCGGTAACCGGCGGTCGAGGCGTACCAAGGAATCAGATCCAACACAAAAAAGGCCGAACCGTTCGGCCTTTTTTCATCTAAAGTTGTGCGCTCCCAGTGTTACTTGGCTAACAACGCGTTGACCTTTTTAGTCACGCGTGATTTCCGGCGCGCCGCCTGGTTTTTATGGATAGCGCCGATTTTAGCTGTACGGTCGATCGCGGAATATAATTCCGGCAATAATATCTTCACAGTTTCTTTATCATTGGCATCAATCGCTTTATGGACTTTTTTCGCCAGATTTCGGAATTTGCTTTTGTACGATTTATTTTGCAACCTCTCGCGTTCGGTTCGTTTCACACGGTCTTTCGCTGATTGTATATTTGGCACGGGCATTCCTCCTCTATAAACATTCGGGCCTTATTCTACCACGATGCGGGAGTATTGTCAACCGCCCGCGCCTCTCCCGTCTTCTTCGGTGTTTAGGATGCTTTCGACTTCTTTCTCTCTAAGTATAGAAGAAAAAGAAGTAGATGACAAAGGCTAAAGCGATGATGGCTAAAAGGATAAAGAAGGTCGCAAGGTCGAAAATCGGTTTTTTGGCTTCGAAGTGGGCGGTATTCGCCGCCGTTTTCGTACCGGAGCGGGTTAAGGCTTTTTGCGGATCGATTAGAAATTCCCGTTCGCTTATTTTCGGAAAGCGATTCTGGACCTTTTTTACATTTTGAAGGATACGCATATTGCGCAAGATGATCGATTTCGCGAAGAACCAATCGCTGATCATGATTTTGACGAGGACTCCTCTCCCGTCGGTTGTCAGCTCTTTAAGAATTATCGTGCCTTCAAAAGGAACGATATTGTCTCCCTCTTCGCTAAAATAGTCAGGATACTCTTTCTTTAATTTTATTTCCTGCGCTTCGTCGACGAAGCTGGTGATCGTGCACCAAAAAACCGAACCGATTTCAAGTTTGTCGATCGTAATGCCTGCCATCGGATCGAGCAACGGGTAAAAATCCGAGATCGAAGCGATATCTTTTCTGTTTTTAGAGAAGGAGCTGAGCATGTCTTTCGTGTTCGCCGAGCCGCTCGCTTGCTGGTAGATCTGAGAAAAGCTGGAAAAATCGAGGGCGAGGTGGATGATGATGTCGCTGGACCAGTTTCGAAAGAGGTCATTCAACTCTGTCCGGATCAGATCGGTGTTGTTTTCTTCCATCATCTTCGAAAATCGGAATCCTTGCGCTCCCAACCCCCCGATTTTCCGTATCTGAAGGCCGAAGTAAACGTTGAATTCTTTGGTCATTTCGACGATCTCCTGCGATCGGGAGGAGATGTGATGATAGACTTCATTCAAGTAGTTCTTATATTCCGCGAAAGGCATTTCCAGAGGGGTTTTATTACGATCGACGAATTTTCTTGGAAAGCAAATAAACTTGTATTCGAGATTGCTATTGATTTTTCCGAAAAAATACCCAAAAAAATAATCGTCCGAAGTACGGCTCTCCGCTTGTATTTTTATCGCGAAAAAATCGTAGCTCATACGAGTTTTCCCCCTCACGCCTAACGATCATAAAAAAGCTTACAGAGTATTATAAACCAAAAATGATATAATAGATTCCAAAAAGGCGGATTTGTATCTGCTGGAGCGAGGTGTCAGGTTTGAAGCATTTATCAGGCGTGGTCGACAGCGGCATCAAAGCGGTGCGGGAAGCTTTGGGAAGGGCCCCGAGCGCTAAATTGGGATTGATCCTTGGATCAGGGCTTGGGTTTATGGCGGAGCGGTTGGAAAAAGCCGTCAAAATTCCCTACCAAAAAATACCAGGCTTTCTCGCTTCAACGGCGATCGGGCACGAAGGGAACCTGGTTTTCGGGGAACTGTCGGGAGTCGCGGTCGTCGCGATGCAAGGGCGATTCCATTGTTATGAAGGGTACGATCCTTCCGATATCATCACTCCCGTCTACCTGATGAAACGGATCGGCGTAGAGGGCTTGATCATTACAAATGCCTCTGGCGGTATCAATACCGATTATCGGGCTGGGGATCTTATCGTGATACAAGATATCATCAACTTTTCTTTTCAGAACCCTTTGGTAGGAGAGAACGACGAAAACATAGGGCCCCGATTTCCGGATATGTCGACGGTATTGGACATGGAATGGTTCGAGCGAGTAAAAGGCCGTCTCAAAGAGAAGAACAAAGAGTTGAAAACCGGGACCTATGTCTACACGTTAGGCCCGATGTATGAGACCCCGGCCGAAATTCGGGCCTTCCGCTACCTGGGAGCAGACCTGGTGGGGATGTCGACAGTGCCGGAACTGATCGCTTGCCGACATTGCGGGATTCGACCCTTCGGTATCTCCTGCGTGACGAATATGGCGGCGGGGGTGCTTCCGCAAAAGCTCTCTCACCAGGAAGTCATGGATACGGCCAACCGTGTGAAAGACACCTTTGCGAACTTAGTCAAAGTGGTTGTTGAATCCTACGCATGATCGTCGTAACCGTCCGACGGCAAAAAGCGCCGAAGATCAAAAACCGTTACGGTTGGGTTTTTGCTGACGAAATATCTGACATTCTAGCCGATCGAGATCGCGGGATCGCGAATGTGTTCGGTGAAGACGGCGATTTTCTTGGGAAAGGTTTGTTTTTGAAAGGCGCTTCTAAAACGGTCAGAATGCTTACGCTCCGAGAAGAGGAAATCGACGAGTCCTTTTTTTTAGGTCGGTTCCGCCAAGCGTCGGCTTTTCGTGACCGGATAGGCTGCAATGCGGCTTATCGGTTGATCAACGCGGAGTCGGAGATGCTGCCCGGGTTGATCGTCGATCGTTACGGGGGTTACTTTGTTCTGCAGATTCGACATCCCGCGCTCGAGGAGAAGAAATCGCAAATCGTCTCGGCATTACGGACGCTTTTCGGGGAGGATATCCGGGGTATCCTTGAGCGGAGCGACTTCGAATCCACGCCAGAGATCGGTTTGGAAAGGCACTCGGGAGTGCTTTGGGGTGAGATTCCCGAAGAGATCTCGGTCACAGTAGACGACATTACCTATCTCGTTCGATTAAAAGCTGGACAGAAAACGGGACTGTTTCTCGATCAAAAAGCGTCCAGGGCGAAAGCCCGTCAATTGATACGAGCTTATCACTTGGAAGGACAAATGGCGTTGGATTTGTTTTGCTATACGGGAGGTTTTTCCCTCACAATGGCTCAAGAGGGAATGGTGAGCACCGGAGTGGATAAATCGTCGCCGGACATAGAAACGGCGAAACGTATGGCCGACTTGAACGGATTATCGCGCGAGACCCGTTTCATTACGGCCGATGTTTTCTCCTGGCTGCAGGATCAGAAGAAGGAAAAACCGGAACTTGGAAAAGAATACGGTATGATCGTTATCGACCCGCCTTCTTTGATCAAATCACAACAGGAAAAACCTTATGGAAAGCGCTTGCTCACTGAATTGGTGAAAACGAGTATACCGCTGTTGTCTCCAAATGGCATCATCGGTTTATGCAGTTGTTCCTATCATCTGGGTTGGGAAGAGATGATCGAATCGGCGCGAAGAGCAGCGGCCGATTGCGACAAAGCTTTGATCGGCGTGGGTCAAAACGTCCAATCCCCCGACCACCCGTGGTTGTTGCAGATGCCGGAAACGCTGTATCTAAAGTGTTTATGGATGACCGTTCCCGGTGAAGGGCGAACGGAATAGCGCGTATTTCGATAAAGAGGTGTATCGAACCATGCTGAGGGAAATTTACGATTACTTGAAAAGCAAAGCGAAATCGTCCAATGGGTATTACGCGATTCCATACCTATGGGCTTCCCAAAATGTAATCAACGCCTTTCCCCCGGGAGAGCGTCCGGTCAGCGACGAACGAAAACCGCTGATTGTGAATCCGTATAAATACTTCAGCGGGATTCTCTCCGAGATTCTGGATCTTAAAAAACCGGGGATTCATTATGAACGCCCGTTTTCCACCTTGAAAGAACAGACTGGGCACGCCGGTTTTCCGGCAGAAAGAGATTGGTTGCAAAGCCGCTATATGTATGGTTTCTTCGTGAGAGCGACGACGGCCTACAATCATAAAGGGTATTGGAAGTTCCAGGGTTCTCAGGTCGGACGCTATACGGAAGGCGGGACGTTTCTCAAAATGATAGCCCTTTTACCTTATTTGAAAAAGATCGGTATCGACACGCTTTATTCTCTTCCGATCACCAAATACAGCCACCTCTACAGAAAAGGAGAAGTCTCCTCTCCGTACGCGGTAAAGAATTTTTTGCAGATAGAACCGGCTTACAAAGATGCCTTGTTGCAGGGCTTTACCGTTGAAGAGGAATTTTCTGCCTTTGTCGAGGCGGCGCATATGATGGGGATGCGGGTGATATTGGATTTCGTCCCAAGAACGTGCGCTCGAGACAACGATCTCATCCTCGAACATCCTGATTGGTTTTATTGGATTCGCTCGGAAACGGAGGCGGAGTACAAGGCACCCTTTATCGACGGGCTCGACTTCTGTCAGCCCAGCGTTGAGAATCTTCCCGCGATCTACGCCTCGGAAAGGACGAAGGATTTGCTGGGCTTTTTCTCGCACAGCCCTGACCGCTTGGAGCCGCAAAAATGGGAGTGGTTCAAGCAGGAACATCAGGGAAAAGAAGACGATTTTTTCAAAGACCTTGTGAAAACCTTTGGGGTACTGCCCCCTCCGGGTTTTTCAGACTGGGTCAACGACTCCCAACCGGCATGGACCGACGTTACATTCCTCAAGCTTTTCCACCTTCCACCCAACCCCAGCCGGACGTACGTTGCCGCTGAGCAGCCGCCATACGTGCTTTTCGATATTATTAAAGCAAGCAATTTCGAAAACGATAGCCCGAACCGACCGTTATGGGAGTATTTAGAGGGGGTGATCCCCAGCTATCAAAAGCGGTTCGGAATCGACGGCGTGAGACTGGATATGGGGCACGCTCTCCCCCGACCGTTGGAAGGGGAGATTATTCGCAAAGCGCGCGATTGGGATCCTGGCTTTGTTTTTATAGCCGAAGAGCTCGAGATATCGAAAGATGAAAAGGCTTTGGAGCACGGTTACGATGCCATCCTCGGCAACTCTTGGTGGATGGAGCCCCGGGTGGACGAGGGCAAGTGCTTTGAGTTTTGCCAAGAGCGGTTACCGACGTTAAAACTTCCCGCTCTGGCGACTGCCGAGACACCGGACACCCCGCGGGCTATCGCCCGAAAATATCATAAGAGGTTTTCCAAGTTCGCCTTTATCCTGAATCTGTTTCTACCCAATGGCATTACCTTTTTAAACTCGGGATTCGAGATCGGAGAGGTGCAGCCGCTGAATCTGGGGTTGGACAACCGGGAAGAAGGGCGATTTATGTTGCCCGAACAAGATCCACTGTACGGAAAGATCGCCTTTTTCGACCATTACGCCTATCATTGGGATCAGGCGGATCTGGAGCTGTTGCAACTGATGCAGTCGGCGGCTCCGCTGAAGACCGAATGCGGCGAATGGTGCCGAGGGGAAAATCGATTGGAAGGGTTGTTCACGCCATCCGAAAAGGTGATCGCCCACTTGTATAAAAACCCGATCCAAAACCAGGCGCTGGTCCTTTTGGCAAATACCGATTTTGAAAACGGATCTTGGATTTCGATCGATGTTTCACATATTCCGGACATGAAAATCGGCGGTGTCAAACGCGAATACGAGAATTATACGAAAACACATCGCTATATGAATCTCGAAGACGGGTACGTCCATACCTTCCTGGAACCGGGAGAAGCGACTATACTGACGTTGCGTTGAAATGCGCGCGGCGCAATGAATTTTCCGGATGGAAGCGATCCGGTAAAACGTGAGGGTGTCCATGAAAGAGTATTTGGAAAAGATCGAATCGATTCTTCAACGTTATACGGAGATCACGAAGATATTATCCGACCCGAAAGTGATCAATAACCGCGAGCAATTTTTGGAGTATTCGCGGGAACGGGCTCAGTTAGAGGAGCTGCAATCCCTTTATGGCAACTACCAGCGGACCTTAAAGGAGTATGAAGAAAATTCAGAACTCCTTCGATCAGAGGACGAAGAGATCGCGGCATTAGCGCAGGAAGAGACTGTCCTTCTCGAAAAGCGGCTAAAAGAGCATGAACGCGCGCTGCTGGTCGGAATCCTGCCGCCAGATCCGGCAGATAAAAACAGTGCGATCGTTGAAATCCGCGCTGGGACTGGCGGTGAGGAAGCGGCTTTGTTTGCGGGGAATCTGTTCCGGATGTACAGCCGATACGCCGATATCCGTAATTGGAAGACCGAGATACTCGACAGCAACCCGACGGATCTCGGCGGATTCAAGGAAGTTGTCTTCAAAGTCAAAGGGAAGGGGGCTTACGGCACCCTCAAATACGAAGGCGGGGTTCATCGGGTGCAACGCGTTCCCGAGACCGAAGCGAGCGGAAGGATCCATACCTCCTCCGCGTCTGTGGTGGTCTTGCCTGAAATATCCGCCGACATGGCGATAGACATCAATCCGGACGATCTCAGGATTGATGTCTATCGCGCTTCCGGGGCTGGCGGACAACACGTCAACCGAACAGAATCCGCGGTGCGGATAACCCACCTCCCGACGGGCATTGTGGTTACCTGCCAGAATGAGCGGTCTCAGCATCAAAACAAATTGCAGGCATTGGATGTCTTAAAGTCAAAACTCTACGAGATTCGGCTGATGGAAGAACAGCAAAAGCTCTCCCAAAAACGGAAAAGTTTTATCGGAACGGGGAACAGAAACGAAAAGATACGAACGTACAATTATCCGCAGAGCCGCTTGACAGATCATCGGGTCAACTATACCTCCTATCAGTTGCAGGCCTTTTTGGACGGGAATATCGAAGAGTTGCTATCCATCCTTCGTGAAGAAGACACGATCGAGCGCCTCAAAGACATATTTGGAGAGTGACCGTTGCTGGTAGAAGTATTAAGTGGCTTGTGGATAGCGGCGATGCTGGTTTGCATGCTTTTATGCCAACAGGGTTTCATCCTGGATCAAGCCCAAAAGAAAAACCTGGAACTGATACACGTCTCTGATGGAAGGCAGATGCTTTCGCTTTTTGAAGGCGATTTTTTCACCCGGTGCGTCTCTCCGGTCTATTGCTGTCAAAACAAGGAGAACACGGCCTATGAAATCGCCTTTTGGGAAAGAACGCAAGGCGTCGAAAAATTTGTCATTTATCTGTTTCAAACCCGAAAGAACCATCAAGTATATTACGCCCGACGCTGTGTTATAGACCTCGACAATCTTCCGAACGGTTTATCCGAAGAGTATCTGAGCGATTTGATCGCGAAGATCGAATCGGGAACCTATAAAATTCCGGATCTTCGCATCTATCACACGAACCTGACAAGCCTCTGCCAAGGCGCGACGCTTAAACGGAAAGGACAACTCCTGCATTACCAGGATTTCGAGACCAGCTTTTATTTTTAGCGTCGAAAGGAGAAAGAGATTTGAGAACGCATACATATGTTTTTTGGGTTTTGCTTTGCTTCTTTTCAATTTCTTTCGCCGTGCCGACGATCACACCGAAACCGCAAAGCATTGTCATACCCAATACACTGTGTCTTCAAACGGAAAAGAATCATCTGTACGCGGGCTATTCCGACGGGAAGATCGCGCGCTGGAATCTTGCGACAGGCGCATTGGAAACTATCATTCCGGGCCCTTCGAACAACTCTCCTGTACTTTCTCTCGCACTGTCTCCGAACGGTTTGTTTTTGGCTTCCGGCCATCAGGACGGGACGTTGCGAATATGGAACCTGCAGCCCCCTCAGCTCTACGGTGAAGTCATACGTGAAAACAATGCGACCTGGGCTTGTCTTTTTACCGAAGATAGTCGGTATGTCTATACCGGCAATGCGGATGGCCGGTTGAGAAAATGGAATGTGGAGAACAAGAATTTAGAAAACGTCTTTACCCGACACAGGCGGTTGGTGAACGCTGCCGCTTTTTCGCCGGACGGCCGGTACCTGGCTTCGGGATCTTCGGACAATACGCTCATTTTGTGGAATGTTGCTGACGGAGAGGTGGAACGGGATGTTGTTGCGCATTCCGATTGGGTCACCAGCCTCTGTTACTCTCCGAACGGTTATTTTTTAATCACGACCAGTATTGACAAATACATAAAAGTCTGGGCAGTGGAACGGGGTTATCAACTTCGAAATATCGGTCCCTTCGACAGCGCCGTTTGGAGTTCGGTATACGTCTCTGAAGAAAAGGTGCTCTTTGGTTTGGCAAGCGGCAATTTGAGTCTGTGGAATGTGGAGACGGCGAAGGAAATCCGCCTGGAAAACCAGGCCCATAGCGCTGCGATCCGCGCGCTGCGATTCTCGAAAAAAACCGGGCAGGCGTACTCCGCGTCAAATGATGGGATGATCCGGATCTGGGATACCGAAAACTTGAATTTGATCGCCACCTTTCTGATGGTGGCGAACGGAGAATGGATCTCCTATATGCCGCTTGGCAAGTACGTAGCCAGCCTTAACGCTTTGATGCGCAATGACTTTTTCGTAAAAGACGGAGATAGGGAATACGCTTTTGACCAGTATCGGGATTTTCTTCAAAAGGTGGACCATCT
>JAAYCF010000289.1 GCA_012744415.1 Thermotogaceae bacterium | reverse complement strand
TAATGGTAAGATCCGCGCTGAAGTCCGTATCGAATACGTAATCAAAACCCAGTTTTCTTAAGGCCGCGACCATGCGCCCCGTCGAAATGGTGCCGGAAGGAAGGCCTAATTCTTCACTGATCGCCACTCGCGTCGCGGGCGCCGTTTGCGCAACCATTATGTACTCCTTGCTATCCAAGATTTCTCGAACGCGTCGGACGGCGGAGTTCTCGGTGATCGCTCCCACCGGACAGAATAAGGAACACTGACCACAACTGATGCATTCTGTATCATAAACCGCTTTATCGTAGGCGGTTAGCGGCAAAGAATTCGCACCACGATAAGCCATCGAGTAAATATTCATCGCTTGCAAATCAGAACAGGCGCGGATGCATCGGCTGCACGAGATACATTTGTTTAAATCTCTCGTGATCGCAGGGGAACTATCGTCGATCAGATTGGGATCATGAGGCATTTTCGGAAGCTCTTCCTCGATCCCGTAGTCGTAAATCAAATCTTGCAATTCGCAGGACCCGTTTGATTCGCAGGTCATACACTTGTTAGGATGATTGGAAAGCAATAGCGCGAGATTCGTTTTTCTGGCATTCGTTACGCGAGAGGTGTGCGTTTTAATGTCCATACCGTCTGTGATTTTGGTTATACAAGCGGCTTGTAGGTTGCGATAGCCGGCGACTTCGATCGCGCAGATGCGGCAGGCGCCGGTACTTTCGAGGCGCGGATGGTAACAAAGGCTTGGAATCTTGATCCCGACTGTTTTGCAAGCTTCCATTACGGTCAATCCCACGGGCACCTCATACGTTTTACCGTCGATCGTCAGGTTGATAAGCGACAAAAATACCCCTCCTTCAATACTGTCCGAATTCCTCCTGTTCGGAAGAACTCCCAATACTGTGATATCTTGGGATATTATAACATGCGATAATTCAGGTTAGGAATTATTAACAAGGGACCCTTAAGGCGAATACCGCGAAAAAAGAGTTAAAAAAACACTCAGAAGGGAGCACTACAACTGTAAATAATCAGTAGACTGGTCTTAAGTTCGGCCTTTTAAGCAGTTATTAATGTTATCGCCTCAATACTTGGGGTGTATTTCTTCTGATGAAACCATCATTGAATCAAACCCGTTCTCAACTAAAGTTAAGCGCTCCAAAAATCGCTTTTCAGCGTTTGTTTCACTAGCTGAGTTACGCTCGTATACCCCTCTTTTTTTCCGTCTTACCCACGAGGCGGGCGCGACCAGTATGATCGGAAAACGCTCTTACGAAAAATGCGAAGGAAGAAAAAGAAAGGCTTTTTTATTCGAAATTCAGTAATAAATGTATAAGGTGAACCAAAACGATCTATCCCGTTTCACCGAAAAAAACCTCTGGTGACTGAAAGATGAAAGGCGTGACTGTTTGAAGCAAAAAAACGTGGTATAATCTCAAATGAATCCGCGGGATTGGGGGGAGTAACGTGAAAGTCTTAGGGCTAATATTTGCAGGAGCAAGAGGAGAATCGTTAGGACTGTTGACGACCAAGAGAGCGAGCGCCGGGATGCCTGTCGCAGGGAAGTATCGGGCGATCGATTTCACTTTATCGAATATGATCGCATCGAACATCACGCGGGTCGGCGTTTTAACCCAGTACAACCCCAGAAGCCTGATTGACCACCTGGGCTCAGGGAAAGAATGGGATTTGGATAGAAAACACGGCGGTTTGATGCTCCTGCAACCTTATATGGACATCCACAGCTCTTACTGGTATAGGGGAACCGCTGACGCGATCCATCAAAACATGACCTTTCTCCGGCGCAGCGAAGAAGACTACGTTCTGATCACTTCTGGCGATCACATTTACAACTTCAATTATTCCGAACTTTTCAATTACCATTTTGCCAAAGGTTCGGATATCACCTTCATGTATAAATCGCTTGACGAATCTTATAAGATTAACGAGTATGGAATTTTGCAGGTGGATGACGATAACCGTATCTACTCTTTCGAGGAAAAACCCACTGTCCCCGTGGGAAACAAAGCCTCTATGGGCGTTTACTTTCTGAATAAGTATCTCTTGATGGATATGCTGTACAATACTGTTCC
>JAAYCF010000288.1 GCA_012744415.1 Thermotogaceae bacterium | reverse complement strand
GGCGCCGGATTTGACGTTTTCCGTCATTTCGCCGAAGGTTCGGTGACCTATTTCGACATCGGCCTCATCTTTATCTTCGCGACGCTTTTCATGAATATCCTGAAAGAGTCAGGAGCGATGGACCTGATCGTTCGCTGGATTATTCGTGTGTTCGGGGGTAAAAAGATATTATTCCTTATCCTGTTAATGGTAGTTATGTTGATTCCCGGCGCTTTGACCGGAGCGGGCAGCATTTCAGTCCTCGTCGTCGGCGGAACCGTATCGGCGGCTTTAGGCGCCATGGGACTGAAGAAGGAACGGGTCGCCGCGATCATCTTCATCGTTGCCGGACTGAGCGCCGCGGCGCCTCCAGTCAACGTATGGGCGATGATGACTTGCGCCGGTACCGCTGTGCCATACGTTGGATTCACATGGCCGCTCTTGGTTCCCGTTCTCATATTAGGGTTATTCACCGTGTTATTCCTTGGGTGGAAAGGAAAGATCCCGAATATCCAGGAAGCCCTCAAAGCGATACCGGAACCTGTGGGATTAAGCGTGTGGAGCGTCGCGATTCCATTCATCGCTTTGATCGCGCTGCTGGCGTTGCCGAGAATAATTCCGTTCGATTTTCCAATGCTCGGACTGCCGCTTTCTTTTGCGATCAGCGCGCTTGTCGCCTGGTTAATGAACTATAAACGCATCAAAATCTTCCGCGTCTTCTCCGATACCGTTGCCCAACTCACACCGTTGTTGGCGACAACGGTCGTCGTCGGTATGTTCGTCCAAGTGATGAGCTTCAACGGCACCAAAGGGCTGTTCTCGCTATGGATCGTCACCGCGCCGATGGCATTGTTGTACATTATTCTACCGTTCGTTATTCCAATCTCCGAAGGACTGTTGACCTATGGCGGGGTCGCTGTTTTAGGTATTCCATTGATATGGATGTTTAATGCAAGGGGTATCAATACCGTTATCGCGCTGGCTGGTTTGACTTTGCTCTGGCCACTGGGCGACGGATTGCCCCCCACGAAACTAATCGGAAGGTTAACGGTCGATACCGTCGGTTATAAAGGAAGCTACGGAAAGTTCCTGAAAGAGTGTATCGTCCCTTGGATCGCCATCACCGTTGTCGGTATTTTGATGGTCGCTTTCAGCAATCAACTTTCCTTCCTCATGGGTTAGGTGATTAGAATGGATTGGATTATGCTCCTTTATTACGTGATGTCGGCGATCATCGTGATCGTCATGGTGTGGAATTACTTTAAAACCAAAGACATGCAAAAACAAATACTGTTAGCGATCGCATTGCTGCCATTCCTACTACGATTGCTTCGATGGAAGTAGGTGCGAAGATGAAATGGATTAAATGGTTAATTTTGGCGGTTCTGGTTCTCTTCCTTCTGGCCGGAGGGCTTCCGATCCTGATGCAAAGAAACTACAAAGAGACGTTGGTAATGGGGGATGGCGTCACCCGTGTCTTCAAGTTGAGCGATTACTTCGAACCTTTGAAAGGGACGATCGGAGACACCAACATTTATGAATTCAAAGGACAGGCGGAAGGCGGGAAAATGCTGATCATCGCTGGTACGCACGAGAGTGAAGTTTCCGCGATGGTAACGGCCTTCTTGTTTATTGAAAACTTAAAGACGGAAGCGGGTACCGTCTATGTCATTCCGCATTTCAACTACAGCGGATCTTTGGGCACGCAACCGGGTGGCGGTTATCCGCTGTACTATACGATCCCGACGCCATGGGGCGAGAAGAAATTCCGTTTGGGAGACCGCGGACTTCAAGCGCTTGACCAATGGCCGGATCCGGATGTCTACGTTCATTATCCTGACGGGCAATTATTATCTTATATCGATGCGAGAAACACGAACAGGACCTGGCCCGGGCGACCGAACGGCACCATGGGTGAACGGATCACCTATGCCGCAATGGAAATGATACGGAACGAAAAAATTGATGTCGTGATCGATTTGCATGAAGCGGAGACGATGTTCCCGGTCACCAACTGTATCGTTGCACCGGAACGGAGCAAAAACTATGCCGTCGGCGCCGCACTTTATGTAAAGGGCAGAGAAAAATTCGAAAGTCACGTAGAACCGTCTCCTTCAAATTTTAGAGGGCTTTCTCACCGAGAAGTCGGAGATTATTCCGATGCGTTGGTCTTTCTTCTGGAGGCCCCGTGTGTCCACTTGGATCAGATCTCGGGACCCAAGACCAACGATTTGATGATCGTCGGGAAAGACCCGTTTATCAATGTCGCGGCGGAAAAGGGATTGTTGTTCGTGCCGATCGACGAACGCGGTTGGACGATCGAACGACGTGTCGGGCAGCAATCGTCGGTTATCCAAGAGATCGTGAACCAGTTTAATCGGAAGAACCCCGAAAGAAAGATCCTGTTCACCGCTCCGAAGCACGCGGAAGTAGTCGAAAAGGGAATGGGAACGTTCTTCAAGGATCCCGAAAAAGCGGCGGAATCGCGAATCGCTTTCGAGTAAGAAAAAAAGGGCAAACAAAAAAGTTTGCCCTTTTTTCTACTATGTGATAGGATAGTCTTAATCTACCGAAAACCGGTAATTTTCGGAGAAGAAAGGAGACGATCGGTGTGAAGAAAACTTTGTTGTTTGTTCTGCTGGCTCTTATGACTTGTATGACAGTCCTTACCGCGGGCGGGTTTTTCATCGATTTGGATGATAACCCTTACCGAAACGCTATTGAAGGTCTCTTTGACAAAACATGGGTCGGAGGCGAGTATGGGGAAGAATTCTTGCCCAAGGAGCCCTTAACGAGGGGACAAGCGGCTCATTGGCTGAGCGTGGCGCTGAAACTCCCCAGAGTCGAACCGCTGAAAGTCGATCAACCGGTTGAAAAATCCTACACTTATGCGGATCCGCTGGGTGTGATTGACGAATCCTTCGTTATCGCCTCTTTTAATGATTTGGAAGACCATTATTACAGGGATGAAATCGAAGGCCTTTCGCGAGCCAGAATCCTTCCCGTTTCTGAATCCTTCAACGTAGACGATCCCGTTACACAGGAAGAATTCCTCATCTGGTTGGACAACGCGCTGTACGGTGTGGATGAACATTACGGCAACACCGTCGCCGACCGGTTGAGCAAGCTGGACGTCTTGGGAATGCCCGCTCTCCCCTCTTCCGAACCGCTGACTCGGGAATTGGCGGCATATATGCTTTACAGCGTCATCGGCGATCCGAAATTCCAGGTCGTCACCGTCTTGGTATCCGCCGATATCCACGGCCATCTGGAACCCTACAAGCCCGTCGGTTCGGATTACTTCATTGGCGGAATGGCGAAGATGAGCCAGTACGTGAATCAAGTTTGGGAAGACCAGAAAGAGCTGCTGCTACTGGATGTCGGCGATGCCCCCTACAATACCAACGTCGCCAACCTGTTCGAAGGCGAACCGGTTATTCGCATCATGAATTGGATGGAGTATGATGCGATGGTACTCGGAAATCACGATTTTGACTTTCCCTTCTCGGTCATGGAGCGTAATGCTCAACTGGCTGACTTCCCGTTCTTATCTGCCAATACCTTAAAGGACGGCGTTCACCCGAACTTTTTAGAACCTTATCATATCGTGGAATACGGGGGAATCACCTTCGGCATTATCGGCGTGACCGATGACCAAAGCGCCTGGTACACGCATCCGAACAACGTGAAGGGGATCACCTTTATCGACCATTTCGAGGCGGCGAAAGCGGCGGTCGCGGAATTGAAAGGCAAAGTCGATTTTATTATCGTTTTGGCCCATTTGCACGGCGACAATCCGGTGCTCAGTCAAAAGGTGGAGGGCATTGATCTGGTTTACGGCGGCGGAACGGATATCGTGGCTTTCCCAGAGAAGATCAACGATTCGTGGCTATTGTCATCGGGTAAACACGCTGAACTGATCAGCCAGACGAACCTAAACTTCTGGGACGGAGAGCTTCTCGGTTTCACCTTCTCGCACATCTTCCTCTCTCAGAATATGCCGGACGATCCGGTTGTGGATCTCATTGTCAAAAAAGCGGTTTCAGCGATGGATGACCGGATGATGCACGTCGCCGGGAAAACCTCCGTTTTACTGGATGGAGAAAGAGCGACCGTCCGGTTGAAAGAGTCGAATCTTGGGAATGTCATCGCCGACAGTTTGCGAGCGATGACCGATGCGGATATCGCCTTCCAAAACGGCGGAGGTGTGCGCGCCAGCATTCCAGTCGGCGACATTACGATCAAAGATATCTATACCGTCCTTCCGTTTGACAACACCGTGGTCGTTGTCGAAGCGACCGGAAAACAGATCTGGGACGCGATCGAGCACGGTATTTCCGTCTATCCGGGAGCGGCTGGCCAGTTCCTGCAAGTCTCCGGAGTCAGCTATACCTTCGACGCTTCCAAAGAGCCCTATCAACGACTGGTCTCCGTAGAATACAACGGCGCTCCGATCGAGATGGACCGCAAATTCCGTCTGGTTGCCAATGACTTCTTGACAGGGGGCGGGGACAAGTACTTGATGTTGAAAGAGTGCAAAGAATTGGTCCGAACAAAATCCTATCTACGTGACGCATTTTTAGAGTACTTCCAAAAGAATCCCGTGATCAGTCCGCAGTTGGAGGGTAGAATCACCATTCTAAACCCGGCGAACTAAAAAGCGGACGCTCGATAGAAGCAAGGATGAAAAAAGCGGACGATCTTCGTCCGCTTTTTTCATCCCCGCGAAAAGACTCGCAGGCTTCACCATTTCATCTGGTGGTTTCCGTCAGAAAAGGACAAGTTTTG
>JAAYCF010000287.1 GCA_012744415.1 Thermotogaceae bacterium | reverse complement strand
CGCTAATCTTGAATCGATCGGACGAGAGCTACAAGGACTCGAAGATCAGAAAGTATCGATATCGAACGAATACACGGAAGAAGAAAAAGAAATTTTAGAGTTGCAGCAGCAGTTTACCCAGCAAGATAAAAGCATCAACAAGCTGGAAAACGAATTGCTACGCCTTGAAGAAACCATCGAAGACCACACGAAAAGACTCGCCGTAATCAAAAATCAGATAGAATCGAAAACGGAGCGGTTGGATGGGCATCAGAACGAATTGGATGAACTGGTCCAATCAATCTCAGAAAGCTCGGAAAAAGAAACGAAACTTGTTTCCGAATTGAATCGGCTGAAACAAGATTACGCGTCTGTGGAAGAGAAGATCCATACGATCGAAACGGAAAAATACGAGATGATCCAGAGAATCAAACACCTGGATTTGGAAAAGAATCTACTAGAAAAACAGATTCGGGAGTTTTCCGGTTATACGCGGCCTGTGAAATCTTTGTTCCAGAGAAAAGAAACAGATATCGGTTTTCGAAATATGATCGATGTCGTCGCCAATCTCCTGGAAGTGAACCGAGAGTATGAGAAAGCCTTTGAAGTCCTTCTAATGGGAAAATCGCAAAACATCGTCACGCTTGATACCCAGACCGCCAAATACGCGGTGGAAGTCTTGAAAACCAATGGTTGGGGCCGCGCGACCTTCCTTCCGATCGATGTGCTGGAGTTCAAACCGGTGGTGCAAAACCCAAAACTTTTGAAAGAACCGGGCGTGATCGGGTACGCGGCGGAATTAGTCGTCGTCGATAAAGACTTCTCAAAGCTACCATTGTACCTGTTTAAAGACACCTTGCTCGTCGAAACGCTGGACGACGGTTTAAGGCTCAAAAAACAATACAATATGAAGAACCAAATTGTATCTTTGGATGGGCAGTTCATCGCCTCCTCGGGCGCGATCACCGGAGGAAGTTTGGATTTGGAGCCTTCGACATCGCTTTTAGTAAGGAATCGGAAAGTGCATGAGATGCAGGAGGAATTGGATGCGTTGAACCGTTCCCTACAGAAGATCGAAAAAGAAGAGAAGGCCAACCTCAAGCAAAAACACGAATTAAGTTCTCTCCGTACCGTCATGGAGTCTGAACTCAACGACCTGATGCTGAAAAATTCCTCCATCCGGCGCACAGTAGAAGAGATCAATCACGCAATCGCCGAACTTTCGAAAGAGATCGGTGAATTGCATAAACTCAGAATCGATTACGAAGCGAAAATTGCCGGGGCCGACGCGCGAAAAGGAATGGTTATTAACGAGATCGTATCCGGGAAAGCCTCTTTAACGTCTTTGGAAAGCACACTCGAAAGCTTCGGTCAAATCTTGAAAGAAAAAAAACAAGCGATGCAGCAGCTTCAGGAGCGCTTGAATGAAGTGAAGCTGGAGTTCAATTCGGGAAAAGAACGACAAAAACAGTACCGAGCGGAGATCAGCGACATCGAAACACGAACAAGTGAAAACGCCGAAAAGCGGGACGAATACAAACATCAACTCCTCGCCCTCGGTGGCGAGATCGAAACGTTGAAAGAGAAAACCAAGCAAATGGACGTTGAGTTGGACAGCGTAAAAAAAGAGATGTCCGGGTTGTTTGAAAGCATGAAGTATCAACAAGAAGAGCGCGGACAAAAGATGAAAAAGATGGAAGAGCTCGAAATACAACTGGCCACGCTCAAAGAGGAGCGCGAAAACGCCAGGGAAAAAATCCATAAACAAGAGCTGGTCGCACAAGAGGTGGAACACGGATACAGCCGCCTTTATGAAAAGATGACTCAAGCCGGCCTTTCAATTGAATTGGAAGACTCCGCTGAAGAGTCCAAGGAAAAGATCCGGCTCTCTGAGGAAGAAGAAGAAAGTAAAGCCACGCAATTGACGGACTTGGAACAAAAAATCAAGTACTTAGGCGCGGTCGACTTGCAGGCGATCGACGAGTACCGGGATGTCGATGCGCGGTTCACCGATTTGGACGGGCAAAAGAAAGACTTGGAAGACGCAAAAACGTCCCTGAACGAAGTCTTGGATAAAACGGATAAAGAAGCCAAAGAGATCTTTCTGAAAACCTTCGACGCCATTAACAAGAACTTCGATGAGATGATTCAAACGTTGTTTGGCGGGGGCAGCGGGGAGTTGCGGCTGATGCCCGGCGCCGATATCTTGGAAACCGGCGTTGAGATCTCCGTGAAACGTCCGGGAAAGAAACATCAGAAGCTCTATTTGCTTTCAGGCGGAGAGAAATCTTTAGTCGGTATCGCGTTGGTATTCTCGATGCTCAGAATCAACCCAAGTCCTTTCTACATACTGGATGAAGTGGATGCCGCGCTGGACGATTATAACGCCGAACGGTTGAAGAACCTCATCGAAAAGAACAAAGATATGGCGCAGTTCATCGTCATTACCCACAATAAATTGATGATGGAGGGCGCCGATATCCTGTACGGCATCACCCAGTCCATGGGCATATCAATGGCTATGGCCGTCGAATTGGAAAAATACGCCGTCTCATGACCCAGAACGAAGAAGAAAACTCCGAAATTCTGGAGTACCGTGTTGACCCAAGCCAGAACGGGGAGCGGTTGGATTGTTTCGTAACTGAAAAAACGCCGAATTGGGTATCGCGAACGATGGCTCAAAATGCGATCGATCGCGGTAAGATAACGGTGAACGGCCTAACCAGAAAGTCCTCCTATCGTTTGAAGGCGAATGAGATCGTTCTTTTGGAAGTGCCAGCCCCTCCTGTGATGGACGTTCTGCCAGAAAATATCCCTTTGTCGATTATTCAGGAAGAAGAAGACTTCATCGTCCTCAATAAGCCGCCAAAGATGATGGTGCATCCTCTTCCGACGATCCCCGGTGGAACCCTTGTCAACGCGCTACTATATCATTTTGATCATTTACCCCAAATGCCCGGCGCTTTGAACCGCCCCGGAATAGTTCATCGTCTCGATAAAGAAACTTCTGGAGTCATGGTCGTCGCTAAAACGATGATCGGTCTTCAATCCCTCTGCTCTCAATTCAGAGAAAGAAAAAACAGGAAAGAATACTTCGCCCTCCTACACGGCGTTCTCCCTAAGAAAGACGGCAGGATAGACTTAGCTTTGGGAAGGAATCCGAAGAGCCGATTGAAGATGCAAATCGATCCGTCAGGAAAGGAAGCGATGACCGATTATCGCATCCTCAGCGAGTTTCAAAAACGCGTGTCCTTGGCGCGCATACAGATCAAAACTGGGAGAACTCACCAGATACGGGTTCATTTCAAACACCTGGGCGCACCGGTTCTGGGCGATTATCTCTACGGGTTCTTGGAGGAAGATCGGGTTTTCGGGCTTGACCGGCAAATGTTGCACGCTTTCCGCTTAGGATTTTACCATCCGCGCAAAAATGATTTCATCGAGTTTCAGGCGCCGCTCCCAGAAGATTTCAAACGCGTTCTTCGCGTTCTGTCCGGCCGGGAGCCTTACGATTCGGTCCCTACGAAGTAAATTTTACACTTTCCGCACTTTGTATGAAACTGACAACACCATACTTTGTTATCCGGCAGATGAACCGCCGCTGTATCGGAACGCATCGTAAACGGGGGAAGGATCGTAAAACCCGTATCCCGAATCCCCATCGAGCGAATCGAGTTTCCAAGGATAATATTCGAAATTTCGCCTACGGCATCTTCGACTTCCATCGTGGTTAGTTCTTCTCCCTCCCGCTCAGAGAGAGAAAAAGAACGCGAAAGACACTCCGCAAGGTTTTGATCAACCGAGAGAGCGAAGGTCGAGCGGAACAACCCGCTGATCGTGATAAAAGAAGAAATCGCGAAAAGTTCCATTTTTTCCGCGGTCACATAGGCATAGTCTTCGTCTGAGAGAGAAACGCCATAATATTTTAGTGTTTGGATCGCATTTCTAAGGACCGGGTGCATAATCGTATCCGGTGTGATGTGTTCGGTTTTGCCTTCGATCATCGGAATACGGATGGTGAATTCCGTCCCTTCGTGAAGAACCGAACGGGCCTCTATCGTCCCCGAAAGATCCTCAACGGCCTTTTTCAGAGAGGATAAACCCACTCCCCGTCCCGATAAAATCGTTGCTTCCTGTGTCGTGGAAAGGTTATCGGCAAAGATCGCCATATGCGCCATCCGATAACACTCTTCCTCATTCGCTTCCCGTACCGAGTTTTCGGAAAACACTTGCTTTTCCACCGCTTTTTGCAAGATTTTCGGAATATCGATCCCGCGACCGTCGTCAGTAAAAATCAGAGTGATCGTTCCCTTCTCCTCCGTGATAGATAATTTGATGCTTCCATACTCGTCTTTTCCTTTTTCTATGCGCTCTTCCACGGATTCGATACCGTGATCAACCGCATTTCGAAAGAGATGAACGAGACTACGCGCCAATTCCCTGAAAAGCTCTTTATCGACTAAGATTTCGTCAGCCGTTATCTTAACAGGATGGATACATTTGCCCATTCTTTGGGACAGGCGGTTCACGTAGTCGGGGTAATGATTCAAGAGTTGAGAAAAGGGAATGTACCGCAGACGTTTCAAATTCTCCAGAAGCTTCTCGTGGTCGATTGCGGGCAGCTCGGCAACAATTTCTTTTTCGATGCTAACAATGCGTTCCGGCTCCAGAACAAGTTGCCGATCCTTCTCGAAAAAGTCTTTGTTCAGGTGGGCTTTCAAAATCTCGATATCGTCTTTAAGACAGTTCAGGAGTTTCATTTGATCCAAGTAATCGAACAACTCCCTCGGTTCCATTTTCAACAACGTCTCCCGATGCTCGTTGATGCGGGTCTCCACTTCGTGGAGAAGGGCAACTGTCCGATTCATCTCGAAATTGGCGAAAGTCCCCTTGAAAGTATGAACAATCCGGTATATTTCGGGTAAACTTTCGTGAAAGATGTCAGCTCCGACGAATTGTTTAAAATCGAGGATGGACTCAAGAAAGTCCTCTCGATTGATCAGGACCTTGATCACCATTTTAAGGATATTGCGTTCTTCCTCGATCTTCGTTTCTAAAATTCGCTTCTCCGTAATGTCCCGCAAGATCACCATCATCTTTTTTTCACTTGCGGGGGTCTCGATGGGTTCGAGAATCCTGTATTCCATACGGATAACGCGATCCCGGACTGCCACTTCCTCCGGTAACAGCGAAAGGTACATTGCTCTTGCGGAAGGGGCTTCTTCTGCCAGTATCTTCGGAATAATCGTTTTAATAAACGATTTCAATTCTTCGTTCCCGGGGTAGACGAGATTTTCAAACGTTTCTTTCGTGAACTCAGGTCCGAAGATAACCTCACATTCCGAACTGTAGTTCTCTTCCACTTTCAAGTCCGGCCCCAAAGACAGAAATCCTTCATCGGTATTATCCATCAGGAGTTTTGTCGCATTCATCGCGACTTTCAGCTCGTGCGTCCGTTGCTCGACCTTTTTATCCAATTCATGGTATGAGTTCTCAAGTTCTTCGTTCATCGCCGTCATCTCTTCATAGGAAGCAAAGAGCTGGTTGGAGGTCGTTTGCAGTTCAAGGTAGGTTTTTTGAAACTCCCAGACGAAGATCAATCCATACCCTAAAATCACTGTCAAAGAGCCATAACCAATGAGCGGCACTTGCGGCAAGGCCATGAAAAAGACACGGATCAACTCGTAAGCGACCGTCAATTCGAACATCGTCACCGAAATGATAAATTTCGCGCCATTCGCCGACCGGAGAGAGATGACGAACAAGACCACCATATTGATCAGCAGAAGTGTTAGATAGGGTATTTCCCAAAGATAAAGGTTAAATATCTGAATATGTCGCACGGGTACGAAAAACAGGAAAGAATACCCGAAGATGCCGAACACGTTTATCCAGAGGATTTTTTTCGATAACATCGTTTTTTCCGTTAAAAACGATTCGATACCCACACAGATCAGGTAAGAGCATAACACGAGAGTTATCGGCTGTAAGATCGTGAATACAACGCTGAAAGCGGAATTGGAGGAGGATTCCGGGAAAACATATCCTAAAAGGTAAAAACCGTTAAAAAAGGCGCTCATGCCGATCGCAAGATAGGTTGTTCGGGAATCTGTCAGTTTCCCCATCAAGACCAACATAAAGCTGATGAAGAAACAGATGCCTATCGAAATCAAGAACATATCGTAGGAGAACACTTCCAAAAACCCGTTTTGCCGCTGATACTGGCGAGCGGACACCATAAACGGAATCCGTCCGATGACCGCTTTTTCTCTGCTGTAGACGATCAGCTCGATGCGTTCCGTTTGCCCCGCGGACTCGTAACCGAATTCGAACGGAATGGGCAAAGCGCTCCAAAAACGGGCGTCGTCTTCTAACTGACCCTGCGAATCAACGATGACACCGTCAATAAGGAGGTCGATGCGGCTGGCGTAAATATTGTATAAAATAAGGTAGGCTTCTTCGGAGCGGTCAATTTCAGCGCGTAGTCGAAATGAGAACGGGCCGCGTTGCTCAACCTGTAGCGGAAATTCCGCTGCGCGCACAGAAAAGGGACCAATGTATTGCCAGTCCTTAATGACCGGTCCGTTGGGAGTGGTCAACGTCAGCATCAGGAAGAAAAGAAAAAAGAAGAAACATACGGCGATCACCACGCCGATCAGGTTTTTCATCCGATTTACTCCTTCAGTATTCTTTCGGGTTCTCTCATCGACCTACGGGAGGAAGATCTTCCAAGTCACCTTCTGATCGCGTAATGGCCTTCGCTTCCCTTTATCTTTTTCAACATCTCTTCCAACTTTACGGCGACGATTTCTACGAAAGGATTCCCGGAAAGGTCGAAACGGATTTGGCAATACTCAGTCAACAGAAGACCTTGAACGGTACCCTGAAGAAGTGTCAGGTTTTTCTCTTCTAACGACCCCTTCACTGTCACAATGTAAAGGTCGTTCTCTTTTCGAACTGAGTATGGCTCCTGCGATGTTTTTTTCGTCTCGTCCCCTTCGAGAACGCTCTTAACGACCGATAAGACTTGGCCTACATTAAAGGGTTTCATGATGTAATGCTTCGCACCGTTGCTGATCGCTTGAAAGACCATGTGCTTCTGATCCAAAGCGGTAATCATAATAATCTTCGCCTCAGGGAACTCGGAAGTGATCTCTTTAACGGCGTCGATGCCAGACATGGTAGGCATCGTAATGTCCATCGTCATAATATCCGGTCGGAAATCTTTGTAGGCTTTCACGGCCGCTTTTCCGTTTCCCGCTTCGGCGACAACTTCGTAACCTGCTTGGGAAAAGATTGTTCTTAGATTTTTACGCATCAAAAATGAGTCATCGGCGATAACGATCGTCGGCATAATTATCGATCCTCCTCGAACCGACCGCGAAGTTCAAAGTTTAGAATCCCGGAGTTAACTCTGAAGTTGATATTCGGATCGGTGTATTCTTCCCTTAACCTATTGTCGATATCTAAATTTTTGATCCCTGAGTCCCACTTGGCTGACCAAGTCGCCGTGCCCGGTATTAAAAATCCCGCCTTCAGAACGAAACACTCCAACCACACAAGGAGAGGGGTTTTACTGGGATTTACGTTTCCTTTAATCGTAATCGCCACCCCTTTAATATCCAGCGCCGACAGCGAAACCTCATCCAACATCAAATCAGCTTCAATGACGCCCCCCGTCGCGATGACCCGGTAAGTATACCCTTGAGGCAGAACCAAGTTGATTCGGTTGGTCTCAGGACGGAAAAAATTGCCGGGATTCGATTCGTCCAATCCGATCGATAGGACGTTTTTGAACTGTTCAATACGAAAACCTTCTTGATAACCGGCGATTTCACCGGTGATTCTTTTCGCGGATGTTTCGGTCGCTTCGGTGATAAAGAACCCGTAAGCGTTGCCTTTGATCTCGATTGAATAATCCTGATACTCTTCAGTTAAGAGAACGTCGACTGGCATATGGGCGATTTTTGCTTCGGTCACATTCTTTGAAGGCCATAAAAACAAGAAGAGAAAAAAAGCGATCGCCAGAAGCGCGTGGAAGTACTTTAGCCAATGCAATCCCTTAATTTTCGACAAGACGCTGAAGCCAATCAATACGAAAATGAACGGCCACGCTTGGAACAAATTATCGAGCGCATTCACAAAAATATCCCATTGAAACGATCCGGTGAATACCATGACGCCGATCAGAATGAACAAAATACCGAAAAACAAACGCACGCTGCTTTCCTCCCCCGGAAACGAAACGACCCTTTCGGCGTTTTCTCTCCGAACGGGGGGATTATATCACGAACGTTCGCGTGACCGTTAAAAACGGTTTGATTTGAGTTATAATAGGGGAAAAATAACGCGCAAGGATTTTCTGACTCAAAACGTTATTCAATGGGCAAGATGAGGTGAACAGTTATCGTTATTTCTAACTCTCAGATCAAAAGAATGTTGGTGAGCACGCTGGAAGATGAAATCCTGCTGGCAGTTTTGGAAGGCCGGCAGTTGGTTGAGCTTCATTTTGAAGAGATCGACAGCGAGAGTATCACGGGCAATATTTTCCTTAGCCGTGTAGAAAATGTGGTTAGCAGTTTGGATGCCGTTTTCGTCAATATCGGCACTTCGAAAAACGCCTTCCTGCGGAACAAAGACATCGTCAAGAAAGCTTATCAGCAACAGCTGGGCGGCAAAGCGGCGGAGTCGGGCAAGAGCGGTAAGATCGAATCCTTTGCGAAAGGACAAAAGTTGATTGTTCAGGTAAAAAAAGACCCGATCGGGTCTAAAGGCCCGCAGGTGACAACGAATATCGGGCTTACCGGCCGGTTTTTGGTCTATATGCCGTATTCCACAACCGTTGGGGTATCGAAAAAAATAGAAGACCCAATCGAGCGGAAGCGATTGCACGATTTTATGAACGGATGCATAAAAGATGAGGGTCTTATCATCAGAACGGTATCGAAAGACATCACCTTGGCGACGCTGGAAGAAGAGCTGAAAACGCTTCGAGTGAAGTGGCAAGAAGTTTTGAAAGACTTTCAGCGGTTTAAAAAACCGCGCGTTTTATTTTCTGAACCCGATATCTTGGAACAATTGATGCGTGAAAAGTATGATTCCTCCGTCGACGAAGTTATTACAAACAATAAAGAGGTTTTTTCGCGATTGCAGGAGATACTCAACCACTTTGACAAAAAGTATGTCAAAGGGAAACTGCGGTATTCTCCCGATGATATCTTCGAGTTGTACGACGTGAACAAGCAGATGGAAGACCTTTATAAACGCCGAATTGAACTGAATTGCGGCGGGAGTTTGGTAATCGATCGCACAGAAGCGCTTACCGTTATCGATGTAAACTCCGGCAGCAATCAGTCTAATGGAAATAGCCGCGATATGGTCTTGGAAACCAATGTTCAGGCGGCAAAAGAGATATCGAGGCAAATACGGTTGCGGAACCTTAGCGGCATCATCATCAGCGACTTCATCGATATGGAGAACGAGAACGATCAAATGACGATATTGAAGGTGTTGGAAGAAGAATTGAAGAAAGATAAAGCAAAGACCTCCGTGATGGGTTTCACGAAGTTGGGCTTGGTCGAAATGGCCAGAAAACGAACCTCACCGCCGCTGGAAGAATTGATTTTCGTAATTTGCCCAGTGTGCAAAGGTGAAGGAATGGTCTTCTCACCGAAGCGAATCGTTAAAATGCTTGAACGGGAGCTGGACGTGGCCGGTAAGATGAAGGACATCAAAGAGGTCGTATTTACTGTGCACTGGAATTTATCCGGATTCCTGTCGAAAGAATGGCGTGAAAAAATGGAAGCCGCGTACGGCAAACACCTGGTAATCGAGTTTTCTAGGCAAGATCCGAACGGTTACGACGTTAAGTTCAAGAAAGAGTAGAAGTAGTCCATTTTGATAAGAGGGAAGAGAGGAGGAGGTTTATGAAACGTATACACTTATTACTGGGTGTCCATAATCATCAACCCGTCGGAAATTTTGAATTTGTCTTCAAAGAAGCTTTTCAAAAAGCCTACGACCCGTTCATACGCACTTTATATAAATTTCCGGGCGTAAAGATGAACCTGCATTTCAGCGGCGCCCTGCTCGAATGGATCGCCGATTGCTCTGACTCCTATATCGAATTGATTCGAAAAATGGTCTTGAAAGGCCAAGTCGAGATCTTTACCGGCGGATTTTACGAACCGATCTTAGCGGTGATCCCCGAAGCGGATCAGCGGAAACAGATCGAAAAGTTATCCGCCCTCACGGATAAACTTTTTGGCGTTAGGCCAAAAGGGTTATGGTTGGCGGAGAGAGTGTGGGAGCCTCATTTACCGACAGTCCTCGCCCAATCTGGTGTCGAGTATGTCGCCGTCGATGATACTCATTTCAAGAATGCGGGTTTTTACGAGGACGAATTGAACGGTTACTATATCACGGAAGATCAGGGCAATCTTCTCAAAGTCTTCCCGATCAACAAGACACTGCGCTACCTGATCCCCTTTGACGAGCCGGAAGCGACCATCCGTTTCCTTCAAGAGCGCGCGTCTGAAAACGGGGACAACATGTACTTGATGTTCGACGATGGAGAAAAGTTTGGAGTCTGGCCCGAAACCTACGAAAAAACCTATCAGGAAAAGTGGTTGGAGACCTTTTTCCGGCTGCTGGAAGAAAACAAAGACTGGTTAACGACGATGACCTGCCGTGAGTTTATTCAATCGAAGAAACCGAAGGGAAGAACCTACCTCCCGACCGCCTCCTATTCCGAAATGATGACATGGGCGCTGCCAAGCCGAGCCAGAAACCACTTCGAGCGCATCGAAAACGATCTTAAGGCTCAAGGCAACCTGGATCGATACGCGATGTTTCTTAAATCCGGTTTTTGGAGAACCTTCCTCTCTAAGTATACGGAAGCGAATCTGATGCATAAAAAAATGCTTCACGTTCGCAGCCGGATTACCGATGAGATGCCCGAAGAGATAACCGATCACATCCTGAAAGC
The DNA here is from genome assembly GCA_012744415.1 of Thermotogaceae bacterium. GTDB lineage: Bacteria > Thermotogota > Thermotogae > MWEM01 > MWEM01 > MWEM01. The sequence goes on along the minus strand of JAAYCF010000287.1, from coordinate 6,236 downwards.
GCAAGCCAACGACGCTTACTGGCACGGCGTTTTCGGCGGGCTCTACCTCCCAAATCTTCGTAGCTCGGTATACGGAAATCTGATCGAAGCGGATAAAAAAATAGACGAACACCTCCACAAAGGCCAAGATTTTATCGAAGTGACCGAGAAAGACATCGACATGGACGGCTACCAGGAGATTCTGATCAATACCAAGAAGTTCACGTTGGGACTCTCTCCAAACTGCGGAGGCCGTATCTTCGAAATCTCGGTGAAAGATAGGAACATCAATCTGTGCAATAATCTCACGCGTCGTTACGAGTCCTATCATGAAACGATGGCGAACGCACAAACGGCTGACGAAGGCGGCAAAGGAACCCTGTTAGTCAAAGAAAAAGGGCTGGATAAGTACCTAAATTACGATTGGTACGAAAAATACTCTTGTTTAGACCACTTTTTCGGAGATTGGAATGACCTGACCAAGTACGCCAAGAGCCGCCACCCGGAACAAGGCGATTTTATCAACCAGAAGTTTGATTACGAGATCACGGGACCAGAGACCGGAGAAGTCAAACTGATAAAAAAGGGACACATATGGGTAGGCTCCCTATGGCTCCCGATTCGTCTGGAAAAAACCATTCAAGTGGAAGACGACGGCTTTTCCATCCACCACGTCATCACGAATGAGTCGGATCAGACGATACCGATTATGTACGGATGCGAGTATAATATCAATCTGCTTTCTCCGAATACGGCCGATCGCTACTTTTACTGCCCCGAATTCGAGAAAAAAACGCTGGGTGAAGCCGGAAAGGTCAAAGCGACCTTCTTCGGCGCTCGAAGCGAGTACGAAGGGGTGGATATCACCTTCCAGCCTGGTAAAGAAGTGGATTTTTGGTTCTTCCCGGTTTACACAGTCTCATTCTCGGAAGGCGGGTTCGAAAAAGTCTACCAGTGTTCTAGCATCACTCCGATGCATCATTTTCAACTCGAACCGCTCGCCGATTACCGAACGAATCTGAAAATAAAAATTCAAACACTTTGAAACCCGAACGTAAAGGTGAGGGGGTTTTTGTGTATCCGAAGCTGGATGTGTACGTGGAGAAGATTATCCATAACGCCCTGTATTTGCAGCAGGAGTGTCGGAAAGTCGGCGTAGAACTAACCGTTGTCACGAAGGTGGTTCGGGCGATGCCCGAGATTGTGATCCCTTTGCGCGACGCCGGTGTGGGCTCTTTTGGAGATTCACGCATGCAGAACATCAAGCGGTTGCGTGACGCCGGCGTAGAGAATCCGTTGCACTTGATCCGCATTCCGATGCTGTCGGAAGTGGACGCAATAATCGAACACGCGGACTTTGTTTTCGTTTCAGAGATAGACACACTCAAAAAGATCGTCGCCGCGAAAGGAAAAAGGAAAACGGCCGTTCTGTTTATGATCGATGTGGGAGATATCCGTGAAGGCGTATGGTATGAGCATGCTGACCGGTCACTGGAACAAGCGGTCAAGATAGCCGGCCGTCGGCTGATCGGACTGGCAACGAATTTGGGCTGCTTCGGCGGGGTTCTTCCGGATGAAACGAATATGCGCATGCTCTGTGACCTTGGGAAAAGATACGCTTTACCCACCCTCTCCGGGGGAAATTCCGCGGCGCTGTTGTTGATTGAAGAACAAAGGTTACCGAAAGAGATCAATCATTACCGGGTTGGGGAAGCCGTTTTTTTAGGAACCGACGTGACGAGAAACCGGTCTGTTCCTGGAACCGATCCCGATACCTTTATTCTTCAGGCGGAGATCGTAGAGATTCAGGTCAAACCTTCGGTGCCGGTAGGGAAAATCGGGCAGGATGCCTTCGGAAGGAAACCTGAGTTTGAGGATAAAGGTCTGCGGAAAAAGGCGATAATCGCTGTGGGGGAACAAGACGTCATCGCCTCCGGATTACTGCCGCTCGACCCGAAGATCTCGGTGCTGCATGCCAGCAGCGACCATACGATATTGGATGTCACCGAGAGCGCCCAGCCTTATAAAATCGGTGAAAAGCTAAGTTTTAGATTGAGTTACGGAGCGCTCCTAAGAGCGATGACTTCAGAGTATATTTTTAAAAATATTGTGGTATAATCAGGAACACGAGTATTTACTCTTTGAAAGGGGGAAAAAGAGGATGAAGAAAGTTTTTATTTGTTTTTTGGTCTGCTTATTTGTGGGGGTTATGGCATTTTCTCAGTTACCTTTGAAGGATGTCCCCCCCAATCACTGGGCTTACGAATCAGTCAAGTATCTTTTGGAGGCCGGCATTATTAGCGGCATGACGGACGGAACCTATCAGGGAACAAGCAACACGACCCGGTACCAGCTCGCCGTTTCGCTCTATCGTACGGTCGAGTATTTGAAAACTTCTTTGCCTTACCTGAAAGCCGAAAACATCGCGGGATTAATGACCCAGATTGATGGCACCAAATCCTTAGTGGATTCGTTAGCTCGCAACGTCGAAAATATGGGATCTCAGGTGCAAAAAGTCAACACACAAATGAACACCATGGCGAACGATATCACTGAACTAAAAACCCTCAAAAACTCTTTCGCCGGGTGGGAGGGCCGAATAGGGGCGCTCGAAAAGGACGTTATCACGATCGAGAATTCGATGAGCACGATGCAAGGAACCGTTTATGCCGTTCAAGACAAGGTTACTAAAGCAGAAAACGATATGCGGAACCTTCAGACCGAATCGGCGACCGTGAAAAAGGAGATCAACGACATTCGCTTGGAAATCTCCACTTATGGTCAAAGAATTAAAAGCGTAGAAACATTGGTAGGCGGCATCAGCAGTTTGGAATTGAAGAATTCCATCTCCCGAGTCAGCGACGATATAAGCAAGGTCAAAACCGATCATACGCAACTGAAGACGACCGTAGACGGGCAGGCCGTTCAGCTTGCTGATCACAAAAAACAAATTGACACGATCTCTCAAGAAATCCCGCGAATGAAGATACAGATCGGCAACGTCGAAACCCGACTATCGGAATCCGGGATGAAAATGGACAATGTCGCCGCCGACTACGAAGCTTTTAAAAGCGATATTCTTCCAAAAGTGTCCAAAAACAGCTCCGACATTATCAATTTAAACCGCAAGCTTCAAGATATGGACGTTACCGTGAATACACGAATGGATGCCGTAGAAAAGAAGATTAACCTGCCAACATGGTTGGGCGTGGGCGGAATCGTGCTGGGTATTGCCGGTATCGGCGTCGGCGTGTATAGCTTGATCTATGGACAACAGCTGTATCAATTACTGGTTGACCAAGGAATCATCGCACCCGAATAAACCTCGCCAAAAAAAAGAGAGCGGATATCCGCTCTCTTTTTTTATTGCGGACCCAAGGCGCAGACAAAAGCGTGTTCCATCAGCAACAGGTTGGTCACCGGTCCAACCCCTCCCGGCGTTGGTGTGATTGATATATGCTTTTCTGTTTCTAGTGCCGGATCGAGGGATACATCGCCAACGACCTTCCCGTCGACCACGTTGATCCCCACGTCGATGACAAAGGCCCCTTCCGGAACCCCGGTTAGAGATAGCCCCTCCGGGACGCCGGTGGCGACGACGATCACCTTCGAAGAAGCGATGATTTCCGGCAAGTCTTTTGTTTTCGTGTGGCAAACGATCGGCGTCGCGCTTCGCGATTTTTCCAGCAGCATCCATGAAAGCGGTTTGCCGATCGTGGTGCTTCTTCCAACAATCGCGACGCGTTCTCCTTGGATCGGAATTCGGTAATAGTCGATGAACGCGATCACCGCCTCGGCTGTGCATGGACAAAGAAAAGCCCTTTCATAAGCAAGTTTCCCGAGATTGACGGGGCTCCTGCCTTCGACGTCTTTTTCGGGAGATAAAGCCGTCAGCAGCCTCAGTTCGTCTATGTGTTTCGGCATCGGATGAAAGAACAAAACCGCGTCGGTCTGTTCATCGCGATTGATCTGGTCGATTTCTGCCAAAAGCCTTTCCATCGTGACCTCTCTGCCGAAGGTGATATGCCGATAGGTAATCCCCAGCTGCTTGGCTTGTTTTTCCTGTGATCGTATATAGGCGAAGGTCGCTTCATTCGGCGCCACGCTGAGCGTGAGCAAAACCGGCGCACGGTTGAGTCGCATTGCCTTCTCTTTGATTCTGGTCTTGATCGATTCGGCAATCGGTTTCCCTTCCAATCTCATAGTCGAACCTCCATTGTTTTCCCCGATAATTGTATCATGATTTTGTTGACCCCCGCTTTCTTGAAGCCGGAAAACGAACTTTCCATTTCCGCTTCATGTTTGAAAAATGCGTCCGCCTTGAAGGAAAGAACGGCTGTGGACCGTTCCCACCTTCCGATAACTTCTGTTTCTTTTCTGCCGCGGAGAATCAGATAATCACAGGTTTTTACCGACTCATTCTTCCTTCTCAAGAAAAAATGTCGAAAACCGTCGCTCCCTTTTGCCGTTCGATTATCAGGAGAGACTTCGGTGATGATCGCCAGATGGATTTCCGTGAGAGCCGAAAAGGGAGAAAACTTGAGTCCGAACACGGTCTGGTAATCAATTAGTAAACCATAGGCCGCCAAGTGACTGTTCAGACGTTGGATAGGGGTGACAACCGATTGCTGGTCCTTAGATTTTTCGTTTTTCTCGACGCGGTTCTTTGATCCGGCGCGTTCCTCTTTTCCTTTATCCCCAAACAACGCCCTTTTAAGGGCGATCATCTCATTTTTCACATAATCGCGCATCGCGATCAATCCCTCGTAGGTGATGGTTTCTTTCGAGAAAGAGAGCAAGCCGCACTGATAGAGCTGATAAACGGTCTGATCGTCAAGGAGCTCCGAGGAAAGCCTTCTGAAAAGTTCTTCGGAACTTCCGAATCGATTTATTTGCCGCTCTTGTATCACCGATCTGAAAAACGCCGGGTTAACCCCTTTGACCACCTGAAATCCTAACCGCAAGCTATCCTCTTCTATCTCTGTCTCCCAAACGCTTTTTTCTATATCTGGCATTTTAACCGGCACGTCCCGTCTTCCGCATTCATTCAGGATGAGAAACAGTTTCTCAGGGTTGGTATGATAGCGGTTGAACAAGGCTCGATAGAAGCGCAACGGGTAACGTTCTTTGAGAAAGAGCATCCACACCGTGATGGTGGCGTATGCGGTGGCGTGCGCTTTGTTGAAGGCATAACCCGAGAACTTCTCCATTTCAAAAAAATAGGTTTCCGCGATCTTTCGGTCGATACCTTTTTCACGCGCCCCAGAATAAAAAGCTTCTTTGTACCGCTCCATCAGTTCGGGACGTTTTTTTGCCATCGCGCGGCGCAGGGCATCCGCTTCAGCTGGTTGCAGACCTCCGACCCGAGCCCCGATCTGCATTATCTGTTCTTGGAAGATTGGAATCCCGTAAGTTTCTGCCAGTATTTCCTTCGTTTCAGGTATGAAGGGTGCGCTTTCGTGGTCTTTCCCTCTGTTCAAAACAATCTGTTCAAGCATCCCGCTCTTAGCGGGGCCTGGACGATTTAGCGAGATGAGAATCCTTAAATCTGAAAAAGATTTCGGAGGGAAAAGACAGGCCACTTTTCGTCCGGAAAAGGTATCCAACTGAAAGATGCCGATGAGATTGTCCGGACGGACCGAATCGTAAAGGGAGGCATCCGCGGTATCTACTTCGCGCAAGCCTATCCCGATCTCCCTTAAGAAAGATAAGGCCGTCAACCCCAGTAAATCGAATTTGATGATCCCGATCTCGGCAAGGTCATTCATATCGTACTGGGTGACGATTCCTTCTTCGGTGATCGTGAGGGGAATATGCGATCCCAACTCGACATCCGCTAAAACGATCCCGGCGGCGTGGGTGGATGTGTGACGCGGAAGCTCGCTGATTCGGTTTAGAATCTGAGCGCGATGCCCCGATCGTTCCAACCAGGATTTGATCCCCGGGATTTTTTCGATTTCACGAAGTGTGTTTTTCTCGCCAAAAGAACCGAATGTGACGATTTGAGCCACCTTGCTCTGACCATAACGCTTTCGGATTTCTTCAATAACCGCTTGCCTTCGCGTATCTTCGATGTCAATGTCGATATCCGGCGGTTCTTCCCGATCCGGGTTCAGAAAACGCTCGAATAACAACCCGTGTTCGATAGGATCAGGTTCGGTTAAACCCAAGAGGTGGATAATCAAAGAGGCGACGGCGGATCCTCTTCCGGGTCCGACCCAAGCGTCGGCTGAGCGGCAACAGTCGACAAAATCGCG
>JAAYCF010000030.1 GCA_012744415.1 Thermotogaceae bacterium | reverse complement strand
GGGTCTTCAACGGCTAGCCAGTCATTAAGCGTATTGGGAAGATAGTCTCCGCCTTCCCATATTTTGCGGCTGAGGGCGAGGATCGGTTCCCGATCTTTTTCTTCGGCTGGGAGGAATAGGGTTTCGATCATCTGTTTTTCGCGCGACTGGACGATCGATCCGTTATCGATTGATATACTTCGTGAAGGTTTGACGAATCACGTGCCGGGTGACAAGATCGATATATTCTACGCCGGCGTCGGACAAGATGGCTTCGATCTGCTTTCGGACTTCCGGATCGCGAATATCGGCATTTCGGGCCTTATTTAGATTGTCTTTCGCGACGAATACGAGTGGTTCTTTCATATAGGGGGAGTTGAAAACGTTCACGATCCGATCTTTTTGAATTTCTTGCTGATCCTTCTCGATGGTAAAAACCTGTATAAACAATCCTTCGTCAAGCAGCATGTCAAAACCTTCCTTTCGATTTGTCAAAGATAGGGTTAGAATTCGGTATATTTATCGGATTTTCCTCTCGACTTCTCAATCGGATACTTCTGCGCGTTCTTCTTCATCTTCGAGAAGATTGCCCGCTCTGGGTCGATTTGCAAGTCATGGCACATCAACAACAAGTATACGAAAACATCGGCGATCTCCTCTTCGATCTCGGAGCGTTTTCGTGAAACAAGAGAGGCGGTTTCCTCTTCTTTCGCCCATTGGAAGATTTCCAGAAGTTCCGCCGCTTCCAGCGCGGCGGAGATCGCCAAGTTTTTTGGGGTATGGAACTGTTCCCAATCGCGTTCTTTACGGAATTGCAAAATGGTTTCCATAAGCTCTGGGTTTAGCATCACGGGCGTCTCCTTTTTTATTCAGGGCTCTTTTACGATCCAGCCGTATCATGCGATGACTATCGAAAGAATTCTAAAGGATATTTTCTTAGAATATACCATCATAATTATAGTATTCTAAATATTCAATATTTAATATTCCTTCTTTATTCTGTACAATTCGTCGCGAAGACGCACCGCATCTTCGAATCGCAATTCCTGAGCAGCCTTCTTCATCTCTTCTTCCAGCATTTTCACATAGTCGCTGCGATCGATTTGTTCTGACAACTTCAACACATCGCGCGTTTCATTGGAGTAAGTGTCCTCCTCTTCTCCCTCGACGCGGTATTCTGAGAACAAATCGTCATCGATCTTTTTGCGGATCGTCTGCGGGGTGATTCCGTGCTTTTCGTTATAGGCCAGTTGCAGGTCCCGTCTTCGATTTGTTTCTTCCACCGTTCTGGAGATAGCCGGGGTGAGTTTGTCCGCGTACATCATCACCTGGCCGTTCACATTTCGCGCGGCGCGCCCCACGATCTGGATCAGCGTGGTCTCTGAACGCAGAAATCCTTCTTTATCGGCGTCAAGAATCGCGACCAGGGAAACTTCCGGAAGGTCCAAACCTTCCCGTAGCAGATTGATGCCGACGACCACTTCGATCTCGCCTTTTCGCAGCTTTTTTAAGACTTCCACCCGTTCGATGGTGCCGAGCTCGGAATGGAGGTATAGAGAGCGGATGCCCAACTCTTGCAGATAGTCGCTCAACCGTTCCGCCATCGATTTGGTAAGGGTTAAAACCAAGACGCGTTCTTTTCGCTTGGTCGTCTCGTGAATCTGGTCGATCAGATCATCCACTTGATTTTGAGTTGTTTTCACGATGATCTGCGGATCCACCAGACCGGTCGGACGGATGATTTGTTCCACGATGGAATCGGAGATCCCCCGTTCATACTCGCCGGGAGTGGCGGAAACGAAGATCGCCTGGTTGACCTTCTGGAGGAACTCTTCGTATTTGAGGGGACGATTGTCAATGGCAGAGGGCAATCGGAATCCGTATTCCACGAGATTGACTTTGCGAGAGTGATCTCCCCGGTACATCGCCCCGATTTGCGGCACCGTGATATGGGATTCGTCGATGAAGAGCAGGTAGTCATCGCTGAAGAAGTCCATAAGCGTCCAGGGTGGCTCTCCCTCGGCCCTGCCATCGAAATGGCGCGAATAATTTTCGATACCGGTGCAGTATCCCACTTCTCGCAGCATCTCCATATCCTGGAGCGTTCGTTGCTCGATGCGCTGCGCTTCAAGTAGTTTATTCTGATCTTTGAATTGGCGGATACGGACTTCGAGTTCCGATTGGATCGATTCTAACGCGCGGCTGATTTTTTCTTCGGTGGTGATGTACTCTCTCGTGGGAAAAACCACCATGCGGTCGAATTCTTCAATAACTTTGCGGTTTACCGGTTCGAAGGAATAGATACGCTCCAGGGTTTCGTCGAAAAACTCGAATCGTATTCCCCCTTCTTCGTAGGTGGGGAAGATCTCCAGAGCCTCGCCTTTCCAGCGGAATTTGCCGCCGCTGAAAAGATCTTCGGACCGTTCGTACTGCAACTGCGTCAGTTTCGATAAGATCTCTCGGCGCGAGTAGGTTTTTCCGACTTCCAGAAATAAGTTGATATTTTTAAAGTCATCCGGATCTCCGGTGGCGTAGATGCACGAAACACTTGAAATGATGATCACGTCTTTCCGGGTTAAAACGGACTTGAGTGTGGATAACCGCATACGCTGGATGATATCGTTGATCTGCGCCTCTTTCTCCACGTAGATATCTTTCGTGGGGATATAGGCTTCCGGTTGGTAATAATCGTAGTAGCTGATGAAGAATTCCACGCGGTTTTCAGGAAAAAAGTCCTTGAACTCCCTGTAAAGTTGAGCCGCAAGGGTTTTGTTGGGAGAGATGATGAGCGCCGACCGATTCAACGACGCGATCGTATGCGCCATGGTAAAAGTCTTTCCCGATCCCGTCACGCCCAACAGCGTCTGAAAACGATTTCCCTTTTGGATCGAAGCGATGAGACGGTCGATCGCTTCCGGTTGATCGCCGGAAGGCCGCATCTCCTGATTGATCTTAAAAGCCATCCGCCTTCGCCTTCTCCCAGTAGCGATCGAGGGATTCCAACGTTTGAGCTTCCAAAGTCAACCCCTCCGCTTCCAGCAAACTTTCCATCCTTTGGAAACGCCGGATAAACTTATGCGTGCTCTTCTTCAACGATGCCTCCGGATCAAGGCGTAGCAATCGGGCGACGTTCACGACGGAAAACAGCAGATCGCCGATTTCGGTTTCGATATCTCCTTGGCTTTCGGGCTTTCCGTCTTTCGGAGAGGCTGCATTCTGTTCCAGCAGTTTTTTCACTTCACCGGCCTCTTCTTCTATTTTGAAAAACGCTTCGGATGCTTCTTTCCAGTCGAAACCGACGGTCGAAGCGTTCTCTTGCACCCGTCGCGCCATCGATAGGGCGGGAAGCGCCTTGTTGAACTCACCGACACGTGAGCTCTTGGTCTGGCCTTTTTCTTTCGCCTTGATCTCTTCCCACTGCTTATACGAATAGCCGGCTTTTGAACCTCCGAAAACATGCGGATGTCGGCGGATCATCTTTTCGTTCAGGTGTTCAATGGACTCCGCTAAGGAAAATTCGCCATCTTCTTCGGCTATCTGAGCGTGGAAGAGAACCTGAAGCAAAACGTCTCCCAGCTCTTCCTTCAGATGCTGCGCATCCTCCTCTTCGATGGCCTGGATGACCTCGTAGGCCTCTTCGATCAGGTAGGGTTTGAGCGAGGCGTGGGTTTGCTCACGATCCCAGTCACACCCCCCTTCTGAACGAAGCGCGCGCATGATCTCCACGGCTTTGTTAAAAGCTTGAAGCGTTCGATCGACTTGGGACACGATCCAATGATCCCCCTTCCAATACCTGTTTGAGGTAGAAACCGGTGTAAGATTCCGAACAGTTGACGATTCCGCGGGAAGGACCCTGATAAAGCAGACGGCCGCCCTTGTCTCCGCCCTCCGGCCCGAGATCGATCAACCAATCGGCGTTCTTAATAATATCCAAATTGTGCTCGATGACAAGAATGGTGTTGCCCCGATCGACCAAACGCTCTAAAACCTGAAGCAACTTGCGGACGTCCTCGAAATGGAGGCCGGTCGTCGGTTCGTCTAAAATATAGAGCGTCTTTCCGGTGGCTTTCTTTCGGAGTTCAGAGGCGATTTTCATCCGCTGCGCCTCTCCTCCCGACAAAGTGGTGGCGGGTTGCCCAAGTTTCACGTAGCCCAGTCCGACATCTTTGAGGAGCTCTAATGTTTCTTTTATCGTCGCGAGGTTTTCAAAAAAGTCTGCCGCTTCATCGATCGTCATATCCAGTATGTCCGCGATGTTTTTCCCTTTAAACTTCACTTCGAGGGTTTCGCGATTGAATCGTTTCCCTTTGCAGACTTCGCAATCGACATAGACATCTGGTAGGAAGTGCATTTCGATCTTCACTTGCCCTTGCCCCTCACACGCCTCGCATCGGCCGCCCTTGACATTAAAACTGAAACGGCCTTTCTTGTATCCGCGAGCCTTGGCTTCCGAGGTCAACGTATAGAGGTCGCGAATGGCATCGAAGACCTTGGTGTAAGTGGCGGGGTTGCTCCGCGGAGTCCTTCCGATAGGCGATTGGTCGAGATTGATGACCTTGTCCAAATGTTCGACCCCTTCGATGGCGCGATATAAGCCCTCGTCGCTGTGGGTGAAGAAGATCCGGTTTTTCAGAATAGGGTAAAGGGTTTCGTTGATTAGCGAGGACTTGCCGGAGCCGGATACACCGGTAACGCAAACAAACACGCCGACTGGTATCTCCACATCGATATTCTTGAGATTGTTTTGGCGGGCGCCGCGTAAACAAACTCGATTTCCAGAAGTATCCCTAAATTGTTTTTTTGTTTCTATCTGTATTGTTTTATTCAGATAAGCTCCGGTGAGTGAAGCGGAAGCGGGTTTTCGAATCAGTTCTTCTACTGTGCCGCTGAAAACCACTTGTCCCCCCTGAACGCCCGCGCCGGGACCCATGTCGACTAAAAAGTCGGAACTGCGGATGACCTGTTCGTCATGTTCGACCACCAAGACGGTATTCCCGATCTCCTTCAGCTCGATCAGCGTTTGGATCAACCGCGTGTTATCCCGTTGGTGCAATCCGATGGTCGGTTCGTCCAGGACGTAAAGAACCCCTTGCAACTTCGATCCGATCTGGGTAGCCAGACGGATCCGCTGCGACTCTCCTCCCGACAAGGTGGAAGCGCGCCTGGAAAGGCTGAGATAATCCAGCCCGACATCCAGCAGGAAGGTGAGCCTTCGCGAGATCTCTTTGAG
>JAAYCF010000286.1 GCA_012744415.1 Thermotogaceae bacterium | reverse complement strand
TTTCGAGGAGGAAGGCCGATATGCTTTTGCCAAAGGTCGTAAGCCTCTTGATCGTCTTTGTAGACCGAAACGTAAATCTTTTCCTCCGGAAGTTTTAAGACGTCGATCACAAACTCCCAAGCCCAATCGATCGCCTCGCGTTTAAAATAGTCTCCGAAGGAAAAGTTCCCCAGCATTTCAAAGAACGTGTGGTGACGGGGGGTACGGCCGACCTGTTCGATATCGTTGGTTCGGACGCACTTTTGACACGTCGTCACGCGGGTGTAGGTTGGTTCCACCTTTCCCCAAAAGATTGGTTTGAACGGAACCATTCCCGCGACCGTGAACAGTAGCTGCGGATCTTCCGGAATAAGCGAAGCGCTGGGTAACCGGATATGTTTTTTGCTCTCGTAGAATGAGAGGAATAATTCTCTGATCGTGTGTCCTGAAAGTTTTTCCATCATCGTGATCCACCTTTATTGAAAAAGTAATAGTAATAGCGCGAGTGTCGGAATATAAAACAACATCGAATCGATTCGGTCCAACCAGCCTCCGTGGCCCGGGAGGATGTTGCCGATATCCTTCAAGGCAGAAGACCTTTTGAGAACGGATTCGAAAAGGTCTCCGAAGGTAGCGCTCATCCACAATCCGACCGCTAATAACCCGATCTGCCATAGCGCGAAGATCGGTTGATTCCAGAAAACTTCCAAAATACGGATCGCCAACCATAAACCGAAAAATCCACCCACCAATCCGCCAATCGACCCTTCCACCGTTTTTTTAGGGGAAACCGTGGGCATCAACGGGTGTTTTCCGAAACGAATGCCGACAAAGAAGGCCATCGAGTCGAAGATCCATGTGGAAGCTACCGCCAGCAGCGCGTATGGCCAACCGTACTTCCAATATATATAGAAGCCGAGTGTATGAACGAAAGGCAGGTAAAAAACGCCGAAAACAGCATCCACGATATGCTCCTTTATCGTGAGAACGTCACGATGAAGAAAGAACTCGACGACGGAGACCAAAGGTAGCTGCAGGGCGTATAGGATCAAGGCCGCCACCATTCCCTTTTCAGGAAACAGAATGATGAGGACTCCCGAGAAACAGGTGAGAACGGGCAATAGGACCGTCAGCCATAGGCGTTCGATCGTGTTCGGGGTTTTCACCAGAATCAGACGGACAAACTCGTATCCCCCGATCGCCGTGCTTAAAACCGCCAGCGCCAAAAACGTATAGGAATGGGCAAACATCCAAGAAATACCCAAACCGCCGATGATGGCTGAGATCCAACGGGCTTTCATCGAAAAGACGTCTGTTTTTGTGTCTTTACGAAGGGTGCTCATCTAATCCGCCAAACCTTCTCTTGCGCCTTGAATACTCTTTTAAGGCTTCGTCGAAGCATTTTTCGTCGAAGTCGGGCCATAAGGTGTCCGTAAAATAAAGCTCTGAGTAGGCGGATTGCCACAAAAGGCAGTTGCTGATCCGCTTTTCGCCTGAAGTTCGAATGATAAGATCCGGAGGCGGGATATCCGGTAAGTAGAGATAGCGTTCAAAGGTCTCCGGAAGCGAGGCAATCATCTCGTCTTTCCGCCCAGGATCATTATTTAGAGCCTCGTGTAGACGTAAAAACCCGTCGCTGATCTCCTGACGTCCCCCGTAGTTAACGGCGAGTATCATCTGTAACCTATCGCAGGAAAACGATTGCGCTTCGATCCTCCGAATCAAATCCTGCAATGCGGGGCTCAAACCTTTCATCCGCCCCATAAAACGGATGCGAACGCCTTTTTTAATCATCTCTTCTGTGTGCTCCAGCAGATACTCCGACAAGAGTTGAAAAAGAAAATGCACTTCGTTTTCGGGGCGTTTCCAATTTTCTGTGGAAAAGGCGAAGAGTGTGACATACCGAATCCCGCGATCGGCGCTTAGTCTAACCGTCGCTTCAGCCACTTCGGCGCCTTTCGCGTGCCCCTCGGAGCGATCCAGCCGGTGTTGCTTCGCCCACCGGCCGTTGCCATCCATAATGAAGGCAATATGGGTAGGGATCCCCATCAGACCTCCATAATCTCTTCTTCTTTTCTTTTAAATAGATCGTCCATTCTTTCAATATATTCATCGGTGACTTTCTGGATCTCCGTTTCGTAGTTCTTTGCGTCGTCTTCGGGAATATCGCCTTTCTTTTGCTCTTCCTTGATATTCTTGATAATATCCCGACGAATGTTTCGGATAGAAATCTTCCCGTTTTCAATCTTTTCTTTGACTACTTTCACGAGGTTCTTTTTTTGTTCTCCGGAGGGAGGCGGGAAGTTCAGACGGATATTGCTGCCATCGTTCATCGGTGTTAAACCCAAGGAAGAAGCGAGGATCGCCTTTTCGATCAGTTTCAAAGTGGCTTTATCCCAAGGCTTGATGACTAAGGCCCGTTCGTCGATCGCGATGGAAGCCAACTGTGTAACCGGTGTCGGCGCCCCGTAATAATCGACGGAGATATCATCGAGCATCGCTGGTGAGGGCCTTCCGGTGCGGATGTGTTTCAACTCTTCGTCAACTACTTGCACTGTTTTATACATCTTTTCCTTTGCTTCGGTGACGTATTTATTCATCTTCAATCCTCCTAACGGCATTTCCACCCCGCTCGAATCCTGTTCTTCTCTTCAGGTGGGTATCATAATGATAAAAAAATTCCGCATTATTATATCATAACGATCATCGGAGACTATGCTCTTTTTCAGGTTTCTATTGGATCTTTCCCGTTTCCCCTCGCGTCGCGAGAAATGTTGTCATCTTCCCTCGAGGGTTGACGAATTTGGAAGACTTGAAGCAAACGGGCTATAATAAACGAGATTCCTGATATGAGACGGAGTAAAGCCGACATGCGCGTCAACGGCGCTACCGTAAAGAGAAAGGAGATTTTCTGCTTGGAGAAAATAACCGAAAACCACGAGAACCGTCTCTATTCGGACCTATCCTGGATTTGGCCCTTATGGGGAGATTTGGAAAAGGACTATGGCGTTTACTGTGAGCGGGTGAGCCGCATTTTCGAAGAAACCGCCCGGATTCCGATTAAAACCGTGTTGGATATCGGATGCGGAGGAGGCAAGAACCTCTACCACTTGAAAAAAAGATATGCTGTGACCGGCCTTGACCTGAGCCCGCAAATGCTTTCTTTGGCGAACGACTTGAATCCGGCGTGCGAAACGATTCTGGGGGATATGCGTTCTTTTTCGCTAAATCGCTCGTTCGATGCCGTTTTGATAGACGACGCCGTTAGCTATATGATCGATCAAGCGGAACTCGGAATGGTTTTTGATTGCGCTTACAAGCACTTGAACCCGGGAGGCGTGATGGCGGTTACCCCGGATCGGACCCGTGAAAACTTCGTACAGAATGAGACAACAACCACTCTTGGGGAGAAAACCATCAAGGGGGATCGTTTTGAAATCGTTTTTGTCGAAAATACGTACGATGCGGATGAAGCGGATTCGGTATACGAAGACATCATGGTTTTTTTTATTCGAAAGAACGGCAAACTCACGATCGAAACAGATCGTCATCGTTTGGGCATTTTTTTCTTTGCGGATTGGCGACGATGTATTCAAGAGACTGGATTCATCCTTTCCGAGTATGAAGATACCTTCGATCGACAAAAGTATACGACCTTCGGAGGATTAAAGCCGTTTTCCGCAAGCTCTTGACATCCCATTTGAAGGGCATTGTGAGAGTTCGACGAAAAAAGCGAAGTACAATTAATAGACAGGCGAGGGCATTTTCACTGTTTTCCCATGCTGTTCCGCGCCTACGACGCCGGGAGCCAATATGCTCATTTCTTTTCTGAAACACTTGGCCAAATCAAAGATACGCCCCGAAATCGGCCCGCCGATACAATCTATCGAAGCGGTACGTCAAGACACGGGCTTATACTTGCATATCCCTTTTTGCAAACACATTTGCTCCTTTTGCCCTTACCACAAATTTCTCTACGATGAAAACATGATTCGGGCTTACAGAGAGGCGGTTTTTCAGGAGTTCTCGCTTTATCCGGTCAGGAATTACAGTTCTTTATACATCGGCGGAGGAACTCCGACGGTCCATCCCGGGATGCTTTCAGAATGGGTTCGGTTTTTCCGCCCCTACATCCA